>CACXEZ010000022.1 GCA_902766815.1 uncultured Erysipelotrichaceae bacterium
TAATGTACTCATACGATATCTCCTTTTAATTGTATTTTTTTTCAGAATGAAGTTCTTTGGAATGATTTAGGCTATCAGTGGATATCCTGCTGGTTGCTTCTACCGCTTTTTTTGATATATCAGCTAAGTCTTCATAATTTGCTGCAATTTTTGCTTTTATTTTTTCTAGTTCTCCTTCTGTATTTGAACTTGTGTAGTATTCATCAATACTGTTAGAGAGTTGGGTTATGGTATTGTATAACTCTGTGCAATCATTCTGCAAACTTAATACTTCGGTTTTTATTTCTTGTTCTACTTTTATAATTCGATCTTCTGGAACTATAAATGAACCACTTCCAGCGTTACTCATCATCATATTTGGCATAAAAATTCCTCCTTTATTAAAAAATAATACCTAGTATAGGTACTATTTTGAATGTAATTACCTTACATTAAAGTTTTTTCTATATTTGAATTTTGAATTGTAATATCTTCTGTAGATTGTACCATTGTCTTCTTAATATCTGTTGCAAGTTCTGTAAAATCATTTTGTAATTTTGTGATCTTTGCTCTAATTTCAAGAACTAATTTATCAATGTTGGCACTACTTAAAATTTCTTTTTCTTGAAGATTTTTATAGGTATTTACCACTTCATTTATGTTTTCATCTAGTTTTGCTATCAGATCTTTTTCTAAGTAATCAATACTTACCTGTATAGATTTGACTGATACTGTTTTATTATTCATTTTTATTTCCTCCCTTAAGCTTTATTAATTCCAATTACATTTTGTAGAGCTGTATATAAATCATTAATTCTTCCATCTAAATAATTTATAATTTCTTGAATGTTTTCTTGTGAAAAACGTTGTAACCTTTTTACAGATTGAACTCCGTTTTCTGTGGTCCAGTTAGGTACTAAATTCTCTCCAATAAATTCATTATATCTGTCATTAGATACTTTAATCGTTTGGCGAATCTCTTCTAATACTTTTATTTGAGCACCTAACTCTGTTTCACTAAATTTTAATGAATCTGTATAATTCATATTTATTCCTCCTATCTTTATTCATGGTTTCATGTTATCATAAAGAATTTTTTTTGTAAATATATTTAGTAAAATTTTACACTTTTTTTACATGAATACTAATTCTGTGCCATTTCTGATATTAGTATGCTTTAACATTTCATTTGTATTATATTCTTTTCCGTTTACTCTGCTATAGAGTCTTTCTTTTTTATTATATATATAATAGCCGCCAGTGATATCATTTAATGAAATACCAATTAAATAGGTTATTTCCCCTATTTTTTTATTTACAGGTAAGAAAACCTCATATTGTTTTTCGAGAAATGGTATATATAAATTTACTAATACTTTGTTATTCATTAGAATTGTTCTCCTTCCACTACTTTTATTTTAACAGCATTACCATTCTTAATATTATACCCATAATTATTAGGAATTGGCATAGCTAGTTGTCTTAGTGGTGTTGTTAAGTTATGTATTGTACTGTTATTTAGGCCTCTACCTATAAAGATTGAATTATCTGTAGAAGCAAAGATTTTAAACCATTTTTCATAGGCAAAAGATTTTATATCTTCTAGTCTATCTAATATTATAAAGGAACAGTTATGTAAATCATTTATTTTGTTAAAGTATCTTAGTAGATCTTTTTGTATATCTTCTGACATTGCTTCTATCCATTTATCTAATCCTGTTATGAATACTAGCATTGGTTTATTTCTAGTTGGTGCAAATATCATATCATTTATTGTGTTAAAATCTGTAGAAACTAATTGATTGTTAAATACATTTTTATTATCACTTACGATAGTTATTATATTATTTAAACTTATTAACTTTTTGATTAGTACTTTACCAAAAGTAGAAATACCTTCTAAATCACTTGAATTAATTAAATTTATCAGATTTTTTGTTGAGTCAAAATATGATGTATTTAATGTTTCTACTTCTATACCTATTGGTATATTGTCCGCTGTAATTGGTAATTCTATTATATCTTTCCAACTAACATTTTCAGGAAGTATTCTGATTCTTGGAGCATGTTCTTTTATTTGATTATTTAAACTTATTACAACGTTTTTAATATATTCATTCATTTTATCTTCTTCACAGATTGTTGCTGTTTGGAATTCATATGGTTCTTCGTCTACTAGGGCAATTCCTCTTCCTTCTATTTCTGATATTAATGGTGCTTTCTTTCCTAGCAGCATATTATATTCTACTGTTTCTCTTAATTTAAGCGGTATCACTTGCGGGAAATTAGTTCTAGAACTTAATCTTAGAGATCTATCACTGATAGCTGTTAAAATAATATATATTCCATATTTGGAAGAATCTCTACTCATTTTATTAAAATCTGTATCTAGCTCTTCAAATGTTTCTTTGAAATTTTCATAACCATATAAGATTAGTACAATATTGGATAATGTCTTGCCTGAGTTTTTTATATAAAAGTCATAGCTACCATTATAATCTTGAAATAATTTTTTTCTTCTTTCTATTTCATCTTTTATGTATTTGAAAGTGTTAGTAATCTTTTCATTTTCGTTTATGAACATAACATCTCCTACTTGAGGAGCATTTTCATATATTTTAAGTGTTTGACTATCAAAGTCCATAATATATATATTTATTTCATTAGTATGATAGGTAGTAATGAGAGAATAAACAATTGTATTCATGATAGTGTTTTTTTCATTGATACTATAGATGACAGTATTTCCTTTATGAGTTAAGTCTAGAGTAAATAAACCTTGCTTTTGTAATTTTGGATTATCATATTCTCCTATTACAGTGTTTATTATAAAATTTTGCTTTTGATAATGATATTTTTTCTTAAGTTCATCTATTCTTATATTCTCCTGTAATTTTTCTAGCCATAATTGTTTTACATCTATATTTTCTTTGTGAGCTAAATTATAAAGATATGTTACTATGTTTGATAACTCTTCTCCATGACCTTTGGTATTTTCTGTTTTAGGCATATCAATGGTTTTTATGCTTTTTCCAATATGATCAATAAAATTAATGTTATTATCTTTGGGGTGATATACCTTTTCTTTCGCAATATAAGGCAATCCTGAGTATGCCGATTGTCCCATTGCAAAAAATTCATCATATCCTACCTGTAAATAGAATCTTCCTATATCTTTTAACATAGCTGCATCCGGTCTTTTAATAACTTCATTGGAGTCAGATGCATCTTGCACTTTTAAGCATACCTTAAATTTGGAATTAGACCATATCTGATCGTTTACTACTCCACTTGGTTTTTGGGTTGCTAAAATTAAGTGAACCCCTAAACTTCTACCAATACGGGCAGTAGAAATTAATTGATCCATAAATTCTGGTTGTTGAGATTTTAGTTCAGCAAACTCATCTGATATAATAAATAAGTGCGATAATGGTATATCTAGTAGTCCTTCCCTGTAATACTTTTGATATTTATAAATATCAATAGTTCCTTCATTTAGTTTTTCTCTTGCTTCATTGAATAGAGCTTGTCTTCTTTTTAATTCGCTTTCTATAGAAGCTAAAGCTCTGTTTATTTCTGCAGTATCCAAATTAGTAATAGTTCCTGCCAAATGAGGGAGTCTGATTCCTGTGACTTTATTTTCGAAAGCTCCTACTAATCCCCCACCCTTGTAGTCTATTAATACAAATTGTACTTCATTAGGATGAAAATTAATGGCAAGAGATAAGATATAGGTAATGATAAATTCTGATTTTCCTGATCCGGTCATACCAGCAATTAGTCCATGTGGTCCTTGTTCTTTTTCATGTAAATCTAACTTGAATAAATTTCCACCATTACCAATTCCAACTGGTACTGCTAAACTGACTACTGGATTATTTTGTTGCCATTTAGCTAAAGAATTTAGTTGTTCTACACTTCCTGCATTAAACATTTCTAAGAAACCGAATGTTTTAGGTATATTGAAACTTTCATCATCATTTTCAATAGGAATATTATTTAAAATGATAGAACAACTATTTAAATTTAAATTATCTATATTTTCAATTTGAAATGACTTTTGAGTTTCTGAAGTTAATTTACTTTCAAATACTCCTCCATTTTGGATATTATCTATTCCAATAAAAGATTTACATTCTGTAGGCATGTTAGCAATGGTATCATTTAATATTATTAAACTAAAACCTAAGTTTCCTTTCTGTTTTAGTATTTTTTCTGTCATAGCATAATCTCTGATACTGTCATAATCATCTGTAATTATTACGTAATAAGAGTCAAAACTTTTATATTGATCATCTCTATCTGATGAGTCATTTTTTAACTTTTCTTCTCTTGTATTAAAGATACTAAGTAGATATTGACTTATTTCTTTACCTTCATCAAAATTGGTTGCAAAAAATCTCATTAATTTATCATTTCTGAAAACATGAGGCATTTGTTTTAAATAACTCCAGTATTCTTCTTTTGCTTCACTTGTAAATAATACTATTTTTAAATCATAATAGCTATGGAAGGCTATTATTTGTAACATCATTAGATCCATGAAGTTTTTTGTGAATTGATATTGGCCTATAATTGCTATAATATTTTTTTCTGTACAAGATAATACTACTGGTACTCCTTCTATGTATTTGTGTTTTTCTAAGATATTCTTCATTTTATCATCTAGGCTATCATCATCTAATCTAAAATGTTCTTCTGGGTAGGTAAATTTTATTTTTAAAGGAACTCTCCCTACTCCTAATCTTAGAGTCATAAAATCATCTTGATGAAGTTCTCTCATCCAAAGACTTTTATTTTTATTTAAAATCATTTGATAACATTCTCTTGGACTAATGTTATTGGACAAAAGTATTTGTCCTTGTGTTTTTGCTATTTCTATTAGTTCTGTTTCCTTTTTTTTCAAGTAGGCACCGTACTTTTCTTCTATTTCCTTTTTTCGTTTTTCATTCTTTTTTTTGGTGTATTTTCTACTTAATGTAGGCCAAAGAATGGTTCCTGCTAGCATTGATATAGACATTACTCCCATTGGCAAAATAGATATAATACTATTGCTATTACCGGATTGGTAGGAATTAATAGATACCATTAGCATTACAACAGAAGACATTCCCATAGTAAGCATTGGTCCTACTGTTAAAATTAACGGAGTATCATCCGGTTCAGGAGTACTAGGATGAGTATCAATAATGAATGGTTTTTCTTCTAATACTTCCATAAATCTAGGAGATCTAACAAAATAATCTTCTTCCTCATATAAATTGATATTTTCTTCTTCTTCATCTGTTTTATTTATTATTATCTCTGTTCGAGGAGATGATTGTTGAAATAAGGTTTTATTCCATTTTACACTTCCCATAGGATTGTTGAAATAAAGTGTGTTTCCCAATAGAATTAATTTAAATCCTAAGATAAATATAACACTGCCATGATATAATGGAACTTTCCCTTGAATTACTTTATTATTGATAAAAGTTCCATATTGAGTATTTAGGTCTTCTATTGTCCAAGAGCCATTTGTATAACTAATTTTTACATGCTGATAACCTATTAATGGATTATTACAGCTGATAGCGTTACTCCCATCATTTCCTACAGTAAATTCTATATTTTTAGGCATTGTCACACTAATAAATGATTCATCATTTACGGGACAAGTATACATTACTAGAAATCCATCAGTTCCTTTTACTTGAAGAGTTAAATATTGATAGTTGTCTAACGTTACTTTTTCTTTTGGATTATTATCCTGATATATTTTTACGTGTTTATTACTATGTGCAATCCACTTACCATTTTCTTCTTGTATATTAATAAGCATTCTTGTTTTATTATTATTATCAATATCATTTAAGGTATAACTACCACTTATTACTTTTGGTAATGTTAAACTAAATAAACGCTTTTCGTGAATCACATAAACTATCATATTACCTCTCCTATTCTAATGATAAGTATAAAGTAAAATCTATAATTTTGCAATATTATATAAAAAAAATCTTCTTTAAGTAGGAAGACTTTTTTATTTTTTATCCACAATTTTGTGGAAAACATTTTCTATTTCCAGCTTTTTTTCTTTTTTATATTTTGGAATTATGTGTAGATGAAAATGTTTCACTTCTTGACTGATCCCATTATTTTGCTCTAAAGTGATA
>CACXEZ010000023.1 GCA_902766815.1 uncultured Erysipelotrichaceae bacterium
AGCGAGGAATCAATTAAGGCTTATTACATTGAAAATAAACTAGATTCTGAAAATGAAATTATGAAGTACATAATGGACTGTATAAAAATCAATTAGTTTGGATTCTAAAAACAACAGGGATTTTTTTATAGAAATCAAAAATAAGTATATTTTTTAGTTATTGTAGTATTTCCATTTTGATACATTGGACTAGAGGAGGTGCTAATAGTTTAGAGCCTTCCCTTTGGGATATTCTCGAAGGGGGGCTTTATTTATTGAGGTGGAAAGTAAGGATAAGAAAGAAAAAACTGACATATTAATACGTTTATAGAATATGAAAGAATTTAAAAATATATTTATAAAATGATACAAAATGTATCAAAAACACATAATAATTGACAAAAAATGCCAATCATGCTATTCTTCAATATAGAATACAATACAGTAATAACTAAGCTTTTTGGGATTAAATATAAGGGGAGGCGGACTGAGTATGAGTGGTTTATCATTACGTTTAACGGGAATTAAGATTGAAAATTTTAAAAATGTCGGTAATGGAAGTATTGATTTTGTTACTAATAAAACAAATGGAAAATCATCTATTTGCGGAATATATGGACAAAATGGTTCAGGAAAGACTGCAGTAGTCAATGCGTTGCAATTGTTAAGAGAAGCTATGCTTGGTGGTTCAATAAATAAGGGTTTTATTAATTTGATTAATACTGGGTGCGAGTACTCATCTTTTGTTTTTTCATTTCGAATGAATGACGAAGAAGGTGATTATAATATTGATTATGAAGTAAAACTAGGCAAAAAGCAGAGTATTTTAAGAGGAGAAGATTCTTCATCATTTCCAGATTTAGTTCCTGCATTATATGATGAGATATTAAGTTATTCGTTTAAGGGCAAGAATAGTAAAATAGTAAAGAATACCTTGATCAGCACTAGTACTAATGATGATAATGTGGCTTTTTTACCTGAAACGAAATATAAAACCTTTTTTGGTGATGATAAGGCGGCAAAGGCTTATTTAGTATTTAACAGGAAGGTTATATGCCATAGCTCGGGTTCGTTTGTTTTTTCAAGAGAACTATTTGGCGAATTGGAAAAACATGCAAACACAACCATTGAATATGTTAATTGTTATAAGATATTAGATAATCTCATATATTATGCAAGAGCCAATATGTTTGTTATCGGAACGTATAATTCTGCGGCGATAACCAGTAATAAGTTGCCATTATATATAAAATCTAATGAAAAAGAAAAACTTGCAAGTGGCCTTATATATTTTAATTTGGATACAAATACAGTTATATCAGAAAAACAATATAAGGTAATCAAAGAAAGTATTAAAAAAATGAATATAGTCCTAAAGGAGATAGTGCCAGGATTAAAGATTGGAATAAAAGACATCGGAACTACAAGATCTCAAAGTGGTGAGATGGAAAGAATGGTTTCTATTGAGTCTTTTAAGTGTGGAGAACCTATACCACTTCGGTATGAATCGGAAGGTATTAAAAAGATTATATCAATTTTGCAATTACTGATCGCTGTATATAATCAAAAAAATGTTACAGTTGTAATTGATGAATTAGATTCTGGTGTTTTTGAATATCTGCTTGGAGAAATATTAAGAATAATATCAGAAAAAGGAGAAGGACAGCTGATCTTCTCTTCTCATAATCTTAGGCCTTTAGAAACAATAGATAAAAATTCGATTGTGTTTACTACAACAAATCCTCAAAATAGATTTATAAGATTTACTAACGTAAAATCAAACAATAATCTAAGAGATTTTTACTATCGAGATATTATAATAAATGATCAATCTGAAGAAATATATGCCAAAACTAATAATGCTGAGATTGCTATGGCATTTAGAGAGGCAGGTGAGTCGGATGGCACATAGAAAAGTTGTGTTTGTTATCGTTGAAGGACCGTCCGACAGTGAAGCTCTTGGTGTTATTTTATCAAGATTACTTGATAATAATGAGGTCCATATAGAGATAATATATGAGGATATAACTACACAAAGAGGGGTGAATCCTGGAAATATTGTTTCAAAGATAGGCGACATAGTTAGGTATTATGCTAAAACATATGCTTTAAAGCAGAGTGATTTTCAAGAGGTCATTCATTTGGTTGATTTAGACGGGGCATATGTATCTAACGATGCGATTATTGAAGTGCCTGGATTGGATAAGGTTGAGTATTTTACGGAAATGATACAGTGTCGAGATAAGGAGGCTATAATACGTCGAAATGAAATAAAAAGGGCAAATATAGATAGAATATATTTACAACCTACGGTGTGGAGAAGTGTTTTATATAGGGTTTATTATATGTCAAGCAACCTGGATCACGTTCTATATAACAAGCTTAATTCTAGTGATACAGAGAAAAAGAATGATGCTATAGATTTCTCTAGAAGATACAAAGATAATCTAGATGAGTTCATTAAGTTTATTTCAAGTTCAAAGTTTTCTGTGCAGTTAGGCTATAAAGAATCCTGGGAGTATATAAAAGAAGGAAATAGATCGCTTAAGAGATATACAAATTTAGGTGAATGGATAAAAACGCTGAGATAATATAGACATTAAAATAAATAAGTTTATGAAAGATAAAATAGCTAACATTCAAAAACGAATAAGACCATATATTTTTCCTATAAATGGAACTGGAGAACTTATGTCCTTACAAAATATTATCACGATAAGTGCTGATATATTTGTAATATGTTTTCTTGTCTCTATTATCATAGATGTAGTTTGTAAAGATTGTTTAGATATAATAGAAAACTATTGTATTGGAATAGCATGTAGTGTAATTGTAGTGCTATTTACAACAATAATTCAGTATACCAAAGAACATGCAAGGTTAATGAAAGAATTCAATAATATTGTCTTTCCTATGGTATTAGTTCTTTATCGAATCACTAAAGCAGATAATGAAAAACACTATGATGATATGCTAGATACGATAAAAGCATATATTGATGATTATACAGACTTTGGTAACGTATTATTCTGGTTCAATAGGGAGAAACTTGAAATATACTATAATTTCTGCCGCGAAATGACAAATCTCTTTTTGATTTTTTACAAGGATAATAAAGAAACCGAGGATATATATTCAAAGATAGTTGAAGGGGGATATTCAGAAAAATGTCTCGAGTATATGTCCCAATTGTTAGAGGGGAATGAAGTAAATCAATACAAGGTTTTTCTTGAGATTTGTAAAAAGGAAGCAGAATATGATTCTGCAAAGATAAATGATGATTCGGCTGTATAGTAGATATTGAAAAATGTATGGAGGTTTAAATGCTTTTAGAAAAAGGTGGAAGAGCTGATAAACATGGTGTTCGTTATGAGGTTTACTGCATAATTTTAGAACTATTGAAAGTTATAAATGAAGAAAACTATAGCATTATGTCTGAACCTATAGGGGAGGATGAAATAGGTGTAGATTTTGTTATAACCAATAAGAATAATGAGAAAACTTATGTACAGTGTAAAGCGTCTAATGGAATAAAGAATTATTGGAGTGCTGCGGATCTAAAAAATCGACAGGTGCTTCAAAAGTGGAATTTTCAGTTAAATAGAAATCCGAATTTTAAAGTTGCATTAATGAGTCCATTAGGATCAGCTATTTTTGAAGGCTTAATTAATAGATCAAAAAATACAAATGATAATCCTATGGATTTTTATAAATATCAAGCTTGTTCTAATCTGGATATTAAAAAAGAATTCGATGTATTTTGTGAAGGGTTTGAAATACAAGACAATGATAAAGAATCTATTAGTCGAAGTATTGATTATTTAGAGAGAATTATTATAAGACAAATATCAGCGTATGAATTACAAGAATTAATAAAAGAAAAAATAGAGCGTTTGTTTTCATCAGATGTGCGTAGTGTGCTTAATGCTTTTGTATCTTATGTGTTGAATGAAGATATCTTTGGTAAAGAAATTACATTGGGAGGATTAAAAGAATATATAAATAAATGTGGACTTCATCTCCGAATGCTAGAGGAGGATTCCAAGGATTTTTGTAGAATTAATGAATTGAATGAAGAATATAGAGAGTCATTTGTTCCTCTAGATGGAGAATTATTTCATAGAAAAGAATTTGATAAATGTATTAAATGTATCAGTGAGGAAAAATCATTAATTATTTATGGTCAAGCGGGATATGGGAAAAGTGGGTGTACAGAGGCAATAATAAATTATTGCACTGCAGAGGATATTCCATATATTGCAATTAAATTAGATAGAAAACCACCGGATAAATGTTGTGAGACTTGGGGTAAATCTTTAGGATTCTCATATTCATTTGTTTATTCGTTGCATCAATTATCATTAAATAAGCAAGCGGTTATTATTCTAGACCAACTGGATGCATTAAGATGGACGCAGTATAATTCAGCGTATGCACTGGATGTCTGTAGGGAATTGATTAAAAAAGTCGAAAATCTAAATAATGAGCGATCAAAAAAGATAAGTGTAGTTTTTGTTTGTAGAAAATTTGATTTAGAAAATGATAATGGTATAAAAAGACTATTCGATAATACAGTTTCTAATACTGAATGGGCTAGAGTTGAAGTAGAAAGAATAGATAATGAAACATTAAAAAACTATATTGGGGATTACTATAATATTATTTCAAATAAAAATAGAGAATTACTGCGTATTCCTAGTAATCTTTATATATGGACG
>CACXEZ010000024.1 GCA_902766815.1 uncultured Erysipelotrichaceae bacterium
TTAATGGAGATTATTATGGGGTACAAGAGGCAGGATATGTTTTAAAGAATGGAGTTATTTATCGAGATAAAGTAAAGAATCATCAAGAAGATTTGGTTATTTACAAAAATGGTACTTTTGCTGTTATTTGTGAGAATGATGTTTCTATAGAGACTCTTTTAAAAAATGATGCTTATCAAATTTTAGCTTTTGGTCCTCCTTTGATAGAGGATGGTAAAATATCTGTATCTACTACTGATGAGGTTGGAAAATCAATGAATAGTAATCCTAGAACTGCAATAGGAATTATTAATCATCATCATTATGTGTTTATTGTGTCTGATGGAAGGACTAGTCAAAGTAAGGGATTATCTTTATATCAACTTGCTACTTTTATGGATAGTTTAGGATGTAAGATGGCATATAATTTAGATGGTGGTGGATCTAGTACGATGTATTTTAATGGAAGAATTATTAATCAACCTACTACGAATGGTAATAGGATCGGGGAAAGGAGTGTATCAGATATTGTCTATATTGGATATTAAAAGATGGACTAAAAAATATTTGTATTTTAGTATATTTTTAATTGGTTTTTCCATTATCTATGAATGTTTTAGTCATGGAGTTTATTCAAACTATATGATATTTGCTTTTCTTATTCCTCTTGTTTTGGGGTATATTTTATTGCCAATTGTTTTAAATAGGGCTCATTGGGCATCTGTTTTTTGCTATCACGCAAGTATTATGACTTTAACGATTGGGAGTGTAGTTAAGGGAGTATTAGATATCTATGGGACTACTAATAGCCTTGTTATTGTATATTTTATTGTGGGAATTGTTTTGCAAGTTATTAGTATTATTTTCAGATTTGTTTTTGAAAAGAGTTTAAGATAAGGATCTTTATTTCTTTATCTTTTTTTATATGGAGAGTTTCATTTTAAACGATAACTATAAGATAACCAAAAAATAAATGTTGTTGGTCTAGGTTAAAATTAATAGAATTTTATGGTAAGAAAATACTTGAGAGTTTGTTAATTGATAGAGTATATTTTTTTAGTTAACTTTTTACTTTTAATGATTATTATTTGTTATGATGATATTATCATTGTAAAGGGGTTGGTTAATATGTATAAAGCATTTAAATTTAGAATATATCCAAATGCTCCACAAAACTCATTTATCCAAATCTATTCAGGATGTATCTTTCTATGAAGTTGTTAGACAATTACAATACAAATCGTTATGGAAGGGAAGATATTTTTATCAGATAGATAAGTATTATCCATCTAGTCAGACATGTAATGTATGTAATCATATAGATAGAAAATATAAGAATTTAGTGATGCGGGTATATGAATGTAGTAATTGTCATCGTAGTAAGTATGGTAGCGACTAGCGGATCTAGTCTCTTGTCGAAGTATGGTTACAGGGTCAATGAAGCAGAAATACATTACCGTGAGATCATGTAGCAAAATTTATTTTGGTTTGGTTCTATATAATTTTAGATATTTCATTGCTTTACTTATCGAGTTTATGTTAGAATAGTGGATAGTTAGAGAGAAAGGTGTAATTGTAATTATGTATTTAAAATCAAAATTAGAAAAGATACGAACTTATTCTCATATAGAAGAGAATTTAGAAAGTAAAAAACAAGAGTTAAAAAGATCTTGATGAGGAAATACTTGTAAATAGAAAGACTCTAGAACAATTGAAGACAGAGATTGAGTATTTAAAACAATTTATCAATTCCAAATTAAAAAAAGATTTTGATAAGGGTGACTATATGGTTGATATTACCAATTGTTATATCTTAGGTATCAACGGAAAGAAATATATTACATTAAGAAAATGTAATACTATTGAAAGTGGATGGGATCCTCAAACGGGAACTATTTATTTTGATGATTATCAATATTATGATGTACTTAATATCAAAAACCATCGTTATAAGTTTTTACATCAGTATATGTGTGCTAGTGCTATGATTACCGATGATGGAAAACCTGATTATGAAAAGCATATTTTGGAAGCTTGTCCAGAATTATCTGTTTTTGTAGATAATAAAGTTCCAAACACTTATTTGAAAAAAATATATTATGAGATTAATGAACTTAGTGATCATAAAAAATTGCTTAAGAAAATGTATTAATAAAATAATTTAGATATATATTTAGCTTTTCTCTTTTAAATTTACAATTTTAATGATAAGTGATATAATATAATTGCTAAGGAGAATGAAACGTGAAAAGAACAATAGAAGATTTTGATTTAGAGAATAAAAAAGTTATTATTCGTGTTGATTTTAATGTACCAATGGAAAATGGTATCATTCAGGATGATACTAGGATTAGAGCTAGTTTAAAAACAATTAAGTATGCGATAGGGCATGGGGCTAAAGTTATTTTGATGAGTCATTTGGGTAAAGTAAAGAATAAGGAAGATTTGAAGAAAAATAATTTGTATCCTGTTAGTGTACGATTAGGAGAATTATTACATCGGGAAGTGTTTTTTTCTGATGTTACAAGAGGAGTCGATTTGGAGAAAAAAATCAACTCTATGAAAAATGGGGATGTTCTTTTAATACAGAATACTAGATATGAGGATTTGGATGGTAAAAAAGAAAGTGGTTGTGACGAGATTCTTTCTTCCTATTGGGCAAGTCTTGGAGATATATTTATTAATGATGCTTATGGAACATGCCATAGGGCTCATGCTTCAAATGTAGGAATAGCAAAACTTTTACCAAATGGAATTGGATTTTTAGTAGAAAATGAGATTAATAAGTTGGATGCTATTATGAAGGAAGATACTCATCCGTTTATTGTTATGATGGGTGGTGCTAAGATTCATGATAAAATGAAGGTGATTGAAAATTTAGGTGGTATTTGTGATAAATTGTTGATTGGTGGTGGGATGGCTTATACTTTCTTGAAGGCTTCGGGATTTGAAGTTGGAAACTCTTTAATTGATGAAGAAGGGATAGAATTTTGTAAGAAAATGTTAGAGATGTATCCTGAAAAGATTGTTTTACCTGTTGATCATGTTGTTGCTACTTCTTTGGATGATAAAAATACGAGTGTTAAAAGAATCGAGAGTACATTATCTTATGAGATGGGGTTTGATATTGGGCCAGAAACAATTCAATTATTTTGCGAGTATTTAAAGAGTGCTAAGAGAGTGATTATTAATGGACCGATGGGGATGTTTGAAAATCCGTTATATCAAAATGGAACAAGATCTATTTATCAATGTATTGGTGAGAATAAAGTAAAGACTTTAGTGGGTGGAGGGGACTCTGCTGCTAGTGTTCATTTGTTATCGCAAGAGAGTTATTTTTATCATATTTCCACTGGAGGAGGTGCAACGCTGGAATACTTAGAAGGAAAGGTTCTTCCGGGTATTTTAGTTATTTATGAAAAATAATAAATTTAAGTTTGTTGTTAATTTATCTATTATTTTGGTTGTTTTGGTAATTGTTTTATATTTTTCTTTGAAAGATAATTATCGGGAAATTATGAATGTGATTAAAAGTATGCATCCTATATGGCTTGTTTTGGCTATTTTGATATTATGTATTTATAGAGCTTTGGTTAGTTTAGGACATTATTTGCTTATCAGACAAAATTATGAGAATGTTTCTTACTTAAAATGCTTGCAAATTAATTTTATTATTTTATTTTTTCATGGTGTGACTCCTTTTGCATCAGGTGGACAACCAATGGAAGTATACTATTTACATGAGGAGGGAATAGCAATTCCTAAAGCTACTAATATTACGTTACAGAACTTTATAGTTTATCAGGTTTCTTTGGTTTTGCTGGGAATTTTTGCTTTGATATATAATATGTTTTTTCATTTGTTTCCTAGTGATCATTTTATTCAGAAGTTAGTTGTTTTGGGATTTCTAATTAATTCTTTGGTACTTGCTGTTACTTTTATATTAAGTTTTGGGAAAAAGATTAATCAATTTATTTTAGAAAAGGGCATTCATTTTATTGCTAAGTTGAAACTTATTAAAAATGAAGAAGAAGTGCAAAATAAATTTAGAAATTATTTAAATAATTTTCATGAGAATGCTTTGAAGTTAAAGAATAAGAAACATTTATTGGTTTTATATATTATGATTAATACGTTGGGACTTTTTATATTGTATGGTATGCCTTATGTGATCGCTGTTGGACTTGGGGTCAATACTTCTTTCATAAAAACGATTGTTGCTACCGCTTATGTTATGATTATTGGCTCTTTTGTTCCTATTCCTGGCGGAACTGGAGGTATTGAATATGGATTCTTATTTTTCTATGGATACTTTATTAAGGGAAGCGTCTTAAATGCTATTATGTTAATATGGAGGTTTGTCAGCTATTATTTGGGAATGGTGTTTGGTGCAATTGCTTTATCCTTATATAGAAAGAAGGGAGAGAAATGCGAGTAGGAATATTTACTGATACGTATACTCCTTATATTAATGGGGTTACTACTAGTGTTTTAATGTTAAAAAAATCATTAGAAAAAAAAGGTCATATTGTTTATATTGTTACTGTTAATGCAGAAAATAGAAAGTATCAAGTAGAGGAAAATGGGAAAGTCATTAGGATTCCGGGTATTCCTATTGGAATTTACGACTATCGATTGACGGGAATTTATCCTATTAGAGCGATTAAAATGATTAAAAAGTGGAATCTAGATGTCATTCACTCTCAGACAGAGTTTGGTGTAGGAACATTTGCTAGAATTATTTCTAAGCAGCTTAATATTCCGTTAGTTCATACTTATCATACCATGTATGAGGATTATATTCATTATGTCACACATGGATATTTTAATCGTTCTAGTAAAAAAATATTGGAGTATTTAACGGTGTTTTATTGTGATAAAACGATTTCTGAATTGGTAGTACCTACAAAGAAGGCTTACGAGTTATTTAAACAGAAGTATAAGGTAGATAGAAATGTTTATATTGTACCTACGGGGATTGATGTTGAAAAGTTTTATAAAGAGAATCATCCTAAATTAGATGTTGCTAAAAAAAGACGCGATTTAGGGATTGCGACCTCTGACTTTGTTATTTTATTTGTGGGTCGTATTGGTAGTGAGAAGAATATTGATTTGTTGCTTAGCGCAATGAAGTCTTTAGTGAATATATCTTCTTGTATTAAGTTACTTGTTGTGGGAGATGGACCTGAATTGGATCAATATAAGTCATATGTTGATCGAAATAACTTAAGTAAAAATGTTATTTTTGCGGGTAAGGTTCCTTGGAACGAGATAAGTACTTATTATTTGATTGCTGATTGTTTTACTACAGCATCTCATACGGAAACACAAGGACTTACTGTTATTGAGGCTATGGCAGCTTCGCTTCCGGTGGTTGTTATTGATGATGGAAGTTTTACAGATACGGTTATTCATGAATTAAATGGATTGGTATTTAAGAATAGGAGAGAATATAAGAAATGTATTTTGAATTTATATCGTGATTCTTCTTTGTTACATCAATTGGGTAGTCAGGCTAGGATATCTGCAGAAACTCATTCTTCTAAATACTTTGCTGAACAAATTTTAGATGTTTATCGAATTGCTATTAAGAACCATCCTAAACATAAAATTCTTTTTATGGAGAAGGTTCATAACTTTTTTGAAAAGGAGGAAAGATAATGGGAAAGTTAATTGTTTTAAATCATAAAATGAATTTAGAATATGATGATGTTTTTTCTTATATTAATAGACTGAATCAGATAGATACTGATCATAATTTGATTGTTTGTCCTTCTAGTATTTATTTGACTGATTTTGTCAACCATTGCCATTGGGGAGTGGGTTCTCAAAATGTAAGTCTTTATGATGCTGGAAATTATACTGGAGAAGTATCTTGTTTACAATTAAAATCTATTGGAATAGAATATTCTATGATAGGGCATTATGAAAGAAAGAAATATTTTCATGAAACTGATGAGGATATTCATCAAAAATTAATTACTTGTTTGGAGAGTAATATTGTACCTATTTTATGTTTTGGAGAAACTGGTAAGAAAGAAGATATTTTGAGTTCTTTAGAAATACTACTTAAGGATATTGAGAGAATAGATTTCATTATTTTTGCTTATGAGCCAATGCAAGTTAAAAATAAGCAAAGCATTGATGATATTGAAGAGCAGGTAAAATTGATTTATAATTATTTATATGATAGGTATCAGACTAGGCCTAATATTGTTTATGGTGGTGGAATTTATCAAAAGGATGTACAGGCTATTCTTAATATTTGTCAATTAAATGGTTTGCTTATTGGGGGAGTGTCTGCTGATATTGGTAAGATGGAGAAAATTCTTTCTTAGGTCATAGTTTGTAGTAGGTATTAGGGAAGTAAAAAAATAAGGATTTTTTTACTTCCTTTTAATTTTTCGACATTGTTCGACAAAGCACTTTGTTATACTAAAGATGAAAAGATTAGAAAGGAAATAAAAATGGAAAAAATAAGAGTTTTAATGATTGATGATAATATCAATTTAACAGAAATGGTTAAAGAATATTTTAAAAATAATAATCAAATTGAGGTTGTTTCTTGTCGTTATGATGGAGTGGAAGGGTTAAAGGCTATAGAAGAGATGGAAGGACAATATGATGTTATTTTGCTTGATCTAATTATGCCTAAGAAAGATGGAATAGGGGTATTAGAAGAATTAAGAAAGAAAAAGATGACTAAAAATATTATTGTAGAAACTTCTTATAATAGTCCTGACGTTATTAGAAACGTTAGTGAGTATGGGGTAAATTATTATATATTGAAACCTTTTGAATTAGATGATTTAGAAAGAAGAGTTTTGGATATTTTTAAAAGAGTTGAAAATAAGAGTATTGATTTATATAAAAATAGCTTGGAAATATCTATTACTAGAATGTTACATGAGTTAGGAATGCCTGCTCATATTAAGGGATATCAGTATATTAGAGATGGTATTATGATGATCTATAATAATCCTGACATTATAGGTGGAATTACAAAGGAATTATATCCTGATGTGGCTTCTAAATATAATACTACAGTGTCTAGAGTTGAAAGAGCTATTAGACATGCTATAGAGGTAAGTTGGAATCGCGGTAATTGGGATTTAATGGAAGAGATATTTGGACATAGTGTAGATATTGATAAAGCTAAGCCTACTAATTCTGAATTTATTGTAACAATTGCTGATAAATTGAGATTGGAATTTATGAAACAAAGTATTTAAAGATATTGTCTATAGATAATATTCTTTTTTTCTTTGATATCAGTTGAAATATTAGAAAAAAGTATTATAATATTTATTGCTTGTGAGGGGATATGGATGAATTATGTATTAGGATTATTGTTACTTGGTGTTTTTGGAAGAGAGACTTTTCATATAAAAGAAGAAATGCAAATGCTTAAGGAACAAGAACTTTTTGAAGATAAGATTAATTGGCTATTGCAATATTATCAGGAAAAAGGACTTACTATTTTTGGATTTCATGATTTATGTGAGTCAGTTTTTTCTTCTGTTTTTTCTGAGAATAGTTTATTGGATGATTTGGCAAGTAATTTGACTACTGATAGTTTTGTTCCATTTCTTGTTGATGCTTTTTCACCGGTTATTCATAAACCACAACATATTCAATATATGTTAGAAAATAATTTGAGTTTAGAAGATGTTAAACTTTCAAAATTATATGGCAATCTTTGGAAGATTGCTCATGTATTTGATGATGAGGATTTGTTTTATTTTTTAGAGTCTTTTATGGATTGTTATTATAAGAAGTATAAGATAGATTCTTGTGATTATGATATTTATTTAACGGATCTTTTAAGAGAGAGTGCAGAACCTCTTATTGTTTATTCTAGTGGTTTTAGGGATTTAGTGCAGAGATATCTTGGTTTTAAAAATAATAAAAAGAAAGCTGATTTTAATTATAATTACTTACAGTTAAATGATTCTTTTCAAGTTTTGGACATTATGGATAAAATAAAAAGAAATTTTGAGAGTTTTCTTGATGTTAATTCTAATTCTGATATCATTGTCTTAGGATGTGAAAATGAAATTAATAAGTTTGATTTACATTCTTCAGTTATTTTACAATATTATGATGCTTTAAAGGATCTTTGCTCTTACTATCAATTAACTTATCTAGATTTAAATGATAGTAAGAAAAAATTTGGAACTATTCGTAATAAAAATTATTTCATTACGATGGCTATTTTAAACGAACTTTATGATATGAAGATAAATAAAACTTATGGAAATAGACATAAGATTAATACTAATTTTAAACAAACTAATGAAGGAGTTAGAGGAATGATTCGTTCTATAGATAAAGATTATAATCATACTTTTGTAGAGTTGGATGGTACATATGGTTATGAAAGGGAAAAAGTATTGGATAGAGCTAGGGTACAATTAGAAGAAAGAAGAGTGTTTGAAAAGGTATTAAGAAATAAAAAAGTATAGAATAGAGCTTTTATATGATTGTAAGTCTTTATCTGATGTTAGTGAATTTTATCTTGTCACCTTTGTATTATTATGAATGATATATTTATTTTAAATTTTCATTTTTTTTCATATAATTTATTGGTGATATTTATGAATATAATTCAAATGGCTTTTTTACTTACTACATTGGCTGGATTATCTACATTGTTAGGAATTATTCCTATATTGATTCCTATTAAGAATGAAAAGAAGATTATTGCTGGTAGTTTGGCTTTTGCAGCAGGGGTAATGCTTTGTGTATCTATTACAGATTTAATTCTGGAGAGTGTTCATATGCTTGATGAATATATGAATAGTGCTTTTATTTGTTTCGTTTGTTTTTTATTTATTTTTTTAGGGATGATTTCTTCTTCTATTATTGGTGATAAGGTTTCTAATGTAGTTTTAGATAATTCTTTGTATAAGGTTGGTATTATTTCAATGTTGGCAATTGTTTTGCATAATATTCCTGAAGGAATTGCTACTTTTATTTCAACTACTAAAGATACTTCGTTAGGTATTTCTTTGACAATTGCTATTGCTTTACATAATATTCCTGAAGGAATATCTATAGGGATACCTATTTATTATTCTACTCATAACAAGGGAAAGGCCTTTCTTTATACTTTTGTATCAGCATTGTCTGAACCTTTTGGAGCATTTATTACTTATTTATTTTTATTACCTTTTATGAATAATTTAATTTTAGGATTTTTATTTTCTTTTATTGCAGGAGTTATGATACAGATAGCTATGGCTGAATTATTACCTACTTCTTGTCAATATGGAAATTCTAAGTTAAGTTATAGTTTTTTTATCATTGGTATTCTATTTATGCTATTTAAGTTTATTTTTTAATTGATGATTGACATGGTATCAAATTTATGTTAGGATATGTAACATCTTTGGATATCGGAGGAAGTTGTTATGTCGGATCAAACAGTAAAATTAATAAAACTTATTAAAGAAGGGAAAACTTGTAATGATATATGTGGTATTTTAGGAATTTCTAATAAACAATTATTTAATAATTTGACTAATTTAAGAAATAAGGGATTTTTTTTAAAGAGAAAATATTATTCTAATGGTGTTATTGTTTATCATCCTATTGAAACAATTAGTGATTTAAATAGATATCATGAAAGACATGGAAATGCTATTATTACTGCTCACAGTGAAACATGTTTAAAATGCTTGGTTATATCTGATTTACATTTTGGCAATCAGTTAGAAAGAATCGATTTAATTGATAAGGCTTATGAATATTGTATTAATAACAATATACATATTATTTTATGTTGTGGTGATTTGATTGATGGTACTTTTACTAGAGGAGAGCAAAGAATATCAGATATATATTTGCAA
>CACXEZ010000025.1 GCA_902766815.1 uncultured Erysipelotrichaceae bacterium
ACTTTATTAACTCGAAACATACTATCAGTGATTTCCAAATATTTTTGATCTCTTTCACTAACTTCTATTTCTTTCTTAATAGTATTGTCCTTTAATTGCAAAACCTCACTTTTAACAGTTTTTAAATGAGCATATAAACGTTGAAACTCATCCAAGTTCTTATATTCCTTAACAAAATTCTTTTCATCATCTAAACTATCTAATAAAAATTTATAATCTATTAAATCATCAACCATCACCTCGTCATCGATAGAAGTAATATAATCCATATAATAATTCTTTTTATAAAAATTATACTGTTCTATTATTTGATTTAATCTTTCAATAGAATCATTAATTTTCTTCCTAATTTCACGAATCTGACTCATTACCACGACTGTTTCTTCTTCCTTAGATAATAAATAGATTTCACTTTCTAATACATCAAGCTCATCTAGCTTATCCTCAAAACTCCCTTGAATCTTACCAATAATCTCATCACGTAACTTTTCTAATTTTTCGTCTTTTAAAGAATCAGTCCCCAAACCAACTCCTTTTTTCCTCTTCTCTTCTACAGATGCATAAAAAGTATGTGGATCTCTTTCACTAGTTTGATCCTGAACTAAATTATCTTCTTCTAATTCACCATAATATTTCTGATTTTGATTTCCATTTTTAAACTCACCTATTCCAATTTTCTTAGGACTAACCTCTCTATCAGGTGCAGTTCTATTAATATCAGAAATAACATGTTGAACAAATTTATCCTCATTATCTGGATAATTTCTCTTACTTTTCTCTATCTTATCCAAACTAGCCTCTTGGCTGGGATCAGCAACAACATCCCTCTTGTTCTCTAACTTTTCTAAAGAAAGACCTTTAGCAACAACATAAGGTTTTTTCTCCACAACTCTGTGGATTTCTTCAACCTTATCCTGAATAAACTGCTCATTCTCTTTTTGCCTCTTAATTCTAGATAATCTTATATTTCTTAATCTCTCTTGAAATTTACTAAAAGTTCCATTATTTCCACTAGCCATAATTACACCTCTCAAAAACACCACTATTATAATTCTTTTTTTTAATATTAACAAGTCCTAAAGAGAAGTAACTAAAATCTCTTCAATCCTTCCAAAAAGAAAAAAAGAGAACACTATTTTAAAGAAAATATCCTATCAATAACTGCAACAATATTACCATCATTATCTTTATAATAAACATAAATAACATTATCAGTATTCTTTAATCCACTAATATCTAAAGTATAGTTCTCCTGAAAAGGTACATAATTAGTACATACAGTACTGTTTAAAGCAATACACATCTCATTCACTTGATAGCCAATCATTTTCAAATTTACCATAGTATCATTCTGAAAAGTAGAAAAAGCATAATTAGAAATTTGATATGGATCCTCATACGTACCACTACCACCTACCACTACAACATTAGCATCCATTCTAATAATAGGTCTCACTCCATAACTAAAACCACTCATACTATTTGAAATAGTTCTACGATTAGAAGACCAATAAAGAACCTTATCAGATAAACTATCATAAACAGTAGAATACCAATAATTACTACCAATATCAATCAAATCATTAACATAACCACACTTCTTACTTTGATTTTGATAACAAGAATTAATATTAAGCCCCTTATTAATAATACTAAGAAAATCATCCTGATTAATATTTCTAGAAGTACTAATATCACACACTCCTCCATAAACATAATTAGTATTACAATATTTTAAAGCTACCTTATCTAAATTATCCATATGATTAGATAAATTAGCAGAATTAACAGAACTATCACAACTACTATTTTCATTTCCATTACTATCAGTACACATACATTCAACAGAACCAGCACTTACCAAATAAGCAGTTCCATTCTTAACATAAGCAATCCTCCATCCATCATAATAAAACTGTGAAGAATCACCACCACAATATCCTTTATTTTCTATACCCCCATAATTAGCATTTTGCCCTTGACACTGATTGCCAACACAGCCATTATTTCCAACATACTGAACAAAAGATCCCTCTTCCATATCTGCTAACTTAGGATTAGATTTAAAATTCAAATAACACGAAACATTTCCTTTCTTATTATGATTAGTAACAGAAAGCTGATAGCTTTCCCTATCCCAAGTAACTATTGTATTCTTACTACTACAATCATAACTAGCTAAATAATAATTACCACTACTAGGAAATCTAGAACTAACATTACCATCAATACTAACTAACAGCTGATCACCATGATACATAACCACCCTACTAGAAGAATTCAAAGACAAATTTACAGTCAAAGTGATACTCATAACACAAATAATTCCTAATAAAATAAATAAATACTTATTCTTCATATAAATATCACCTCCAAATAAATTTACTTTTGAATAATATATGGATCAGTATAAGTGCCACTTCCCCCTACAACAAGAACATCAGAACCCAATCTAATGATTGGTCTAACTCCATAAGAAGAAAAACTAGTATTATCAAGACTTCTCAAACTAGGATCCCAAGAAAAAATATCTTTAGAAGAATCTCCAACATACCAATAATAGCCACCATTATCAACTAAATCATTCTGATAAGCCTTACCACTTTTAAGAATTAATTCTATATCACTATATTTTAATAACCAGGCACTGTTTTCATCACATACCCCATCATAAGCATAATTAGCATTACAATACCCCAAAGATATATGATTAAGTTGTTCTATTATTTTTTCTACCTTAACCCCATCACCAGAAAAGCACTCCAATGCTCCTGCACTTACCAAATAAGCTGTACCATCCTTAATATAAGCAACTCGCCAACCATTGGTATGAAAATGATAATTAACATCCTCACAATAGCCCATATCATCATCATTAACATAATGAGCATTATCCCCATTACAACTTTTTCCATTACAAAGAAAATTACCAGTATACTCTACATAACTTCCCTTTAAAACATCCTTCAAATATACCTTCTCTTGACTACTAACAAAATCTAACCTACAAGAATCATTCACATAGCTATTCTTATCATAAACTAACTTTTTACTAAGAGCATCCCAAACAACATGACTTCCTTTTTCGCAAGTAGCTTTCATATCATAAAATCCACTAACAGGAAGTGAACTACTACTTACTCCATCAATGGTAATCCCTGAAACTACAATATCAGGACGATCAAATTTAACAAAAGAACTACTTACCCTAGAAATAACATTGACATCGATCTTAGCTTGAAAACTTTTATTCATAAGTGCTTTCTGTTCTCCACCATTATCTAACAAATATATCCTAAGTTCAAATTGATTATCCACATCATCCGATAAAACAACATCACCAATCTGATAAGTAGTATCAGTAAAATCTCTTCCACTAATAGTATTACCAACCTTATCACCTTGATAAAAAAATTCCACTCGAAAAGGAGAATCTCCCAATATCTCATCTATTTTCTTAAACTCATCATCTATTACAATATCAATCAAAGATATCTTAGCAACCATTTCATTCCCAACAACATGCTTTTTCACTCTAATATTAAAATCATATTTATCAGAATAAAAATCCACATCACTATCTTTAATTGGTATAGCCACATCAGTACTAATATAATCACCAGATTGAAAAATAATATCTACATCCTGATCTGCCGTAACAACATCAAACTTAGTACTACTTTTTTCATAAGAATACCAAGCATAACTAGTAGTAAGCATCAAAGCAAAAACAACAACAATAATTATCAAAAAAATACCCAACATCTTTTTTAAATCCATGCTCCATCACCTCGTACTTTCCTACAATAAAATAATATCATAATTTAAAAAAATATTCAACAAAAAAAGAAACTACTTAAACAAAGCCATTTCTTCAGTAATAAACATAATAATACAAAAAAGAATTTATTGATAATGTTCCCTTATCTCATCTTTCAACATATCATTAAACACCTTTCCACGTATCATTTCAATTTCTTCCTTATAAGGAGGATATTCCTTATCAATATAAGGAGTTTCCAATAACATAGGAATACCCAATAACTTATCGTGATAAATAACACTAATTAAATTATCAAATCCTATATATCCAAACCCAATATTTTCATGTCTATCTTTATGAGTTCCTTTCTCGTTCTTACTATCATTAATATGAATACACTTTAAATAATCTAACCCGATAATTTGATCAAATTCTTCTAACACCTGATCCACATTACCAAGATCATATCCTCCATCATGAATATGGCAAGTATCTAAACATACACCTATCTTACTTTTATCATGAACACCATCAATAATACTCTTGATCTCTTCAAAAGTTTTACCAACCTCTGTCCCTTTACCCGCCATCGTTTCTAAACATATCACAACAGGCAATTCATCTACAAGAACCATATTTAATCCACGAATAATGTTAGAAATTGCCTCATTTCTATCCATACCTACACTAGATCCAGGATGAAGAACCAACTTATTCATCCCCAACTCAACACATCTCTCCAATTCTTGTTTCAAAAAATCAACACTAAAAGAAAAATTCTTCTCATTACAAAGATTAATAATATAAGGAGCATGTACAATAACATTATCTCTATCTATACCATTCTCCTCCATAAGCTGATAAGCCTTATCAGTAAGTTCCTTATCAATTCTCCCCCTTCTAGTATTCTGAGGAGCACCAGTATAAAACATAAACGTATTAGCCTTATACCTCAAAGCTTCTTCCACACTACCAAGTAACCCAGTACCATTCTTATAACTAACATGACTACCAATAATCAAATCCATAACATCACCTTCTCTATATCCCATTATACACAATTTCTAGCAAAAGAAAAAGACTTCCCATACAGGAAATCTATAAACTTTTATTTATTTCCAAGTTCTAGTTCCATCACTACAAGCCATCATAACCTTAGCACCAATAGTAATTCCGTTAAAACTTGAATCAGTACTAGCTATACCAGCAGGTTTACTATCAGTTCCAAGCTCAGAAAGTTTAACTGTTGCGTTAGTAGCATAAGCTGCAACATAGTTAGAACCGTCTTGAGCAGCAACCATACAAACAACAAATTTACCAGTTGTAGAATCATAAGAAACAAAAGAAGTATCAACAGTAGTACCAGCAGCATTTTCAATTTCAGCTTTTGTATCTAACTTATAATTACTAGTAGAAATATTAAA
>CACXEZ010000026.1 GCA_902766815.1 uncultured Erysipelotrichaceae bacterium
GTCTAAAAACTTGACCTAAATCCAATTATTAGTTTCTATATAAAAGAGAAGAAAACTTTACTCTTCGTTTTTCTTCTCTTTTTTAGATTTATTATTTTTTTCTTCTTTATTGTTTGGTGCTTGCGCTAAGAATGTAACTTTTTCTGCAATAATTTCAGTTTTCTTTTTTTTGCTTCCATCATCACTTTGGATTACTCTTGTTTGAATTCTTCCTTTAACGCCCACCATATCTCCAGTCTGGCAGTATTCGGTAGTATTTTCTGCTACATTTGTCCATAAAGTACAATCTAAAAAATCAGTTTCGTATTCTCCACTTTGATTTTTGTAATTTCTTGGAACTGCCAAGGTAACAGTCGCTGTTTTTTTACCACTTTCTGTTACTCTTAATTCTGGAGTTTTTACAATTCTACCAACTAAAACTACTTGATTGAGCATATTTTTCCCTCCCTTCGTGGCTTGATATTAGCATAGTTATTTAGGAAAAGGCAAATTGCAAAAACTCAATTTTATCATGATATTTTATTAGTATTCTTCTGATTTTTTTGCTTTTTCTTAATTTTAACAGTTATTAATCGGGTAAAATTTTAATTTAATGTTATGATATTACTTTTTTCTTGCGATCAATTTTGTTTTTTGGTATATTGCATTTGACAAAAATTTTACATTTTTTGTAGAAAAAAACAATACTTTTTTAAGTATTGCCTATATTCATTTGAAGTAGTCTATTTAGTTCTACTGCATACTCCATCGGAAGCTCTTCCCTGAATTCATTTACAAATCCTAATATAATTAATTCTTTTGCTGTATCTTCGGGAATTCCTCTACTCATTAAGTAAAATAATTTATCTTCGCTGATTTTGCTTACTGTTGCTTCATGTTCTAAATGGGATGATTTATTGTCTACGCTATTTGTTGGAATAGTATCACTTTTAGATAGTTTATCCATAATTAAAGTATCACATTTTACACTGGCTACCGAGTCATGCGCATTTTTGGTGATTTTTACAGTTCCTCGATAAGTGGCATTTCCTCCGTTAGAAGCAATGGACTTTGATACAATGTTACTTTTTGTATATGGTGCTAAATGAATCATTTTAGCACCTGTATCTTGAATTTGTCCTGAACCAGCTCCCGCTACGGTAATACATGTTCCTCTTGCATGAGAGCCATTTAAAATGCATGCTGGATATTTCATATTTGTTTTTGAGCCAACATTTCCGTCAATCCATTCCATTAATCCATTTTCTTCTACAATCGCCCTTTTTGTTACTAGATTATAAACATCACTAGACCAATTTTGAATTGTAGTATATCTACATTTTGCATTTTTTTCTACAAATATTTCTACTACAGCAGCATGTAGAGCATCTTCTGTGTAGGTGGGAGCAGTGCAACCTTCAATATAATGTAGTTCACTATCTTCATCTACAATAATTAATGTTCTTTCAAACTGCCCCATATTTTTGCTGTTGATTCTAAAATAGCTTTGTAGAGGCCTGTCTAATTTTGTATGTGGTGGTATGTAGATGAATGTTCCTCCGCTCCAAACTGCTCCATTTAAAGCGGTAAACTTATTTTCGTCATATTTTACTAGTTTATTAAAGTACTTTTTAAAAATATCTGGATGTTTTTTTAAAGCACTATCTGTATCTAAAAAGATGACATTTTTATCACTCAATTCTTTTATCATATTATGATAAATTACCTCACTGTCGTATTGAGCTCCCATTCCGTCTAAATATTGTTTTTCTGCTTTAATAACCCCAAGATTATCAAAAACATTTCTTACATCACAAGAGATATTGTTCCAATTATCCGTTAATTCTTCTTCTCTGTTTTTATAGTAATTAATACTATCATAATCAATTTGTAATTTTGGTCCAAACTTTGGTTCTTCTGATTTTTCAAAATATTCAAAAGATTTTAATCTGAAGTCTAACATCCACGATGGTTCTTCTTTAATACTAGATATGTTTTTTATATCACTCTCTGTTAATTTCATTTATGTATCTCCTTTTTCGTCCCCTATTGTACCAAAAAATTTGTGAAAAATCTATCTAAATTTTTTATTATTTTATACAATATAATAGATAAGCTATGCATACAGAGAAAATGATGATGATACCAAGACCTATTAACATTTGAACAATATTTACGTATCCCGCATTATTGTTTGTTCGTACTATTGTTCTTTCTTTGTTTAATCTTTCAAAATAATTTAAATTTGTGATAATATTATTGGTTAACATGTTATAATTATTGATATCTACATTATATTTTAAGATAAGATCAATATTTTTTAAGTATTTTTCTTTGTTTTTTAATATTCCTTCTACCCTATTGCTTATTTTATCATAATAATTATAAAATAGACATTCAATCAACTCATAGCGATTACAAGTAATTCCATTGATAGATATTACATCATTGTTTTTTAGAATCGTTGGAAATACGTTGTCAAATAGTGGTGCATATGTATATCTCTTGGTGACTTTATCACATATTATGCCATAATCTTTAAAGTTTCTTTCACTTTGGCTGATTAGACTGTCAAATAATAACATATCAAAATATTTGGTTTCAATTTTATTAAAATCTTCTTCTAAGATGCTTGGTAGACTTTTTAAGATATTGATTCCTGAATCTATTATCAATTTATAATCTTCTTTGGTATTAGCTACCGTTAATTGTTCGGTAATTTCAAACCATTTTTCTTTTTTTAATTTTCCACTTATAATTAATTTAGAGAATCTTTTTCGTAAATTCTCTACATCGTAAAATTCATTCTCATTTACGAGATCTCTTATGATAATAGAGTCTTTTTCTTTATTTGAATTGTAAAGCCGATATTCTTCTATGATATCAAAATTTAGTAATCTACCTATTTGACATATGGCAATTTCAACATCATCTACTGCTGTATGTTTCTGATAACCTTTAAAACTATTTTCTACAATAACTTCAGAAGTTTCTGGATTGGTCACAGTAATTGATACTGGTTGAAGATAGATATTGCTATTTCTATCAAAAGCTGTAACATAATAGTTTTTTCCTGATTCAAGAGGAGGGGCATTATTTTGCATCTCCTTTAGTTTATGTTGATGAAGATAGAAATCACCTAAATTTTCTATTTCCACTTGTAGAGTTTCAATTGATTTAGAGGTGTTTTGATATTTTTGCAACAATTCATTAGATTCTTCAACGGTTAATCCATATTTTTTTGATACTGCGTTAATTAAATTTGTTAGGGGGTTGATGATTCCAGCATTTTCTTTTACTTTATTTTCAGTTCCACTCATACTAAATTCGTTCATATTATCACTATCCTATTATGAGTATATCATTAAATTTATCAAAAAAAAAGAAATATTTTTCATTTTTTTTATATTTCTTCATTTTTTAACTTATTTTACTAATGCTTTTGTGATTTTTGATAAATTTTTTTATTCCTAGAGGAAATGGAAATGCTACAGTGATGATTTTATTGTCCACAGCTGTGATGACTCCTTCTCCGTAATCATCATGTTTGATTTTATCACCTACTTGATATTCTGTATTGCTGTTTACAAACATTTTTTCTTTACTAAATTTACTTACTTTTTTTATTAGGGATGTTGTATTATTTTGTAACTCCAAGTACTTGGAATCAATTTCGTCAATAAAACGACTTGGTGGATTACTTGAAGTTTGACCGTATAGTAGTCTTTTCTTTGTATTGATAATCCATAAATCTTTTTTAGCTCTGGTAATTGCTACATAGCACAATCTTCTTTCTTCCTCAATAGAATCATTAGTTCCTTCCATAATAGAATTGTAATGAGGAAATATTCCTTCTTCCATTCCTATAATAAATACATAATCAAATTCTAGTCCTTTTACTGCGTGTACAGTCATTAGGCTGACTTTATTTGTCCCATCTGTATGTTCTGTCACATCAGAAACTAAAGATATTTCATTTAGAAAATCATCCAATGAAATTTCCCCGAATTCATTTTCATAATTCATTGTAATGGATTTAAATTCTTCCAAGTTTTCCAATCTTATTTCATTTTCTAAGTTTTTTTCTTCTTTTAATTCTTTTCTAAGACCACTTTTATCTAATACTTTTTCCACCATTTCTGTTAGAGATAGATTTTCACACTCTTTTGTTAGCTCAAGAATCATTTGTTTGAATGATAATTCTTTTCCTGAATCAATGGCTTCAAAAAGGGAAATATTTTTTTCTTCTGCTTTGGCGGCTAAATTACCTATTGTTACATTACCAATTCCTCTTTTTGGTACATTGATTACTCTAGTTAGACTGATGTCATCTTTTGGATTATTAATAAGTCTTAGGTAACATAATAAATCCTTTATTTCTTTTCTGTTATAAAAGTAGAAACTACCAATGATTCGATATGGAATATTTGTTTTTAGCATTGCTTCTTCTATCGAACGAGATTGCGCATTGGTACGATATAGGATGGCAATATCATCATAATTTACTCCATTACTCATAAGATTTTTTATTTCTTTGGTGATATATTCTCCTTCTGATTTTTCATCATCTGTTTTTATATATTTTATTTTATTTCCGATGTCATTGCCTGTCCATAAGTTTTTATCTTTTCTTAATCTATTGTGTTTAATGACACTGTTAGCAGCATTTAGAATTGTTTGAGTAGACCGATAATTTTCTTCTAGTAGGATTGTTTTACAGTCAGGGTAGTCTTTTTCAAAATTTAAAATATTTTTATAATTTGCTCCTCTGAAGGCATAAATGGCTTGATCGTTATCCCCTACAACAAAGATATTTCGATATTTCTTACATAACATCTTACTAAAGACGTATTGAGCTTCATTTGTATCTTGATATTCGTCAATTAGTACATATTTGTACTTTTCTTGGTAGTATGTTAGAATATTCTCACTCATATTAAATAGTTTTATAGGTAAAATTAATAAATCATCAAAGTCAACTGAATTGCCCATTTTTAATTTTTCACAATACTTTTTATATAAGGTTACAACTTTTTCATCAAATTCTATTTTTTTCATTTTTTCTGGAGTGATTAATTCATTTTTTGCTGAACTTATTTTATTTCGCATTTCTCTTGCATTATAATACTTGGGATTCATATTTAAATCTTTCATTAGTTTTTTTACTACTGTTAGAGTATCATCACTATCTAAAATAATAAAATTTTTATCGTATCCTAAAAATTCATAGTTTTCTTTTAATATTTTTAATCCTAACGAATGAAAGGTAGATATTTGAATATAATTGGCATCTGCTCCAATTAGTTTGTATACTCTTTCTTTCATTTCTTTGGCAGCTTTATTAGTGAATGTTATGGCTAAAATGTTGGCTGGAGAGATGCCTTCTTCAATTAGATAGGCTATTCTGCTGGTTAATACTTTTGTTTTCCCTGAACCGGCTCCTGCTAGAACTAACATTGGCCCATTTTTATGAATTACTGCTTCTTGTTGACGATTGTTTAAGGTATTTATATTCATGCTATTCCTCCTTTATGATAAAGAAGATACTCCTTTTGGGGTAAGAAAAGGAACTTTTTCATTCAAATAAATTCCTATTCTTTTTTCTTCTATATTTTCTATTATTTCATTTTCTTCTATTTCTACAAATCTATTTTTTGTGTAATTAAAACTATAATATTTACCATTATTACTAATTAGAATAAAATGCTCTTTATTAGGAAAATTACTAATATATAAATTATAAATCTCTATATCAATATTCGGACAGTATTTGGAAAAAATTTCTTCATAAATAATTTTTAATTCTACCGGTTTTATATTTTTTATATCTATTATTCTACTCGTTGTTTCTAAAATAATTTCTACTATTTTATCATCTAAAAAATTAACATTTTGAAGAGATGCATCTATTTTATTCTCATTATAATTATCTTTTATGTATCCGATTTTTCTATCTAGATTTATGTTGTCATTATATCCAATAAAATTTCTTGTTTTAAAAGCACTTTGAATATAAGGAATATCCTGAGTAATATCTACAGTGATATTTCTAGTATTGATCGTTAATAGATTTTTTAGATAACCTAATTTACTGGTTACTAATAATTGGCAATCAATATTCATTAGATTGCATAGGTATAGATATAGTTTTGTTAAGGATATATTAGTACCTTTTCCATAGTAAACACTTCCCCATAAGTTGTTAATGGTGCTAATGTTTTTTAAACTGAAGGTTTCATTTTTGTCTGGTAATATATTAATATCATAACCAATATTTTTACCAATTGTAATATAAAGATAGCGGGCAATTTCTATGTCACTTAAATTTACATTTATCTTATTAATTATTTCTAAAATAAATAATTGTGCCTGTTTAAAAATGTCATAAGAAACGTATATATATCCATTTTTGTCGCCTATTTTTTCTGCATAAGAGTAATTTTTTCCATTTTCTATTAGATAATAAATTGCTTCTAAATCTGGGGCTTCAATATCTAAATTAATATATTTAATACTTTTATTTTCTTTTAGTTTTTTGATATCTTCCATACTTGTTATGTTCATTATTATCTGTTTGCTATCTTTCATATTATCACCATTATAATTATATTATAGGACAAATAAAAATGTAAACACAATTATACTTTGTGTTTACAAATTCCTTTAGAGTAAGAGTTTTTTATCATCTCAAGAATATAATTATAGCTGCAGCTGCAACAACTATTAGCGAAATTATCAGAATCATAAATGGAATATTCACGAAACCTGTTAATTTTCTCTTACCTAAAACTCGTGACTGAACATTTTCAATTTCTACTACTTTTCCTTCTGATATTGCTCTTTCTCTTTGTTCTTCCATTTTTTGTTTCTCTTGTTCTTGCATTGCTTTTATTCTACCTAACTCGAATTGGTAGCCAAAGCAATATGATAGTTTAATTAAGTCTTGCATTGTAATAGTATTGATGGCACCGTTTAATAGGGCTGGATCATTGTTAGATTGTAGTGGTATAATAGGCTGCTGAATCATACCATTTTGCGTAAGTGTCTGTAAAATATTTAATAAACTTTGAATTCCTTGTTGTGTTTGTTGCTGGGGTCGTGCTTCTTTAACTTCATTTGAAGTAACTGGTCTTTGCATGTTTCTAATTCTCGATTCTTCAACGTTTTTATTTATTTGTTGCCATCTACCTTGTGCTTGTTGTTTTCGATCATTCTGCTTTTCTTTCATTTGTTCGATTCTTCTTTGAACTTCATTGTGGGATTCTTCTTTATTTTCTTTAGCTTGCCTTTCTTTTTCAAGTTTTTCTTTTTCTATTCTCGCTTTTTCTTCTAGTTGTCTATTTATCTTTTCTATTTCTTCTTTTCTCATTGTTGTTAAATAATGATCCCTTAAATGTACATTTTTCTTATACATTTTTCTTCCAAAGATACCTTTTTCTAATCTATCCATTTTGGCAATAACTTTTCTAGTTTCTTTTGTTTTCTCTGTTTCGGCTTTTATGTTTTGCTGTTCTTGTTTGATTTGCAATTTTGCATTCTCTATGTTTAATTTTTCTTTTTCTATTTTAGTTTTATAGCTATCGATAGATTCTGTAAGTTCAGAAGCTTTTTTCTCATAATTAGCTTTCTGCTGATTCACTTGTATCAATTCATTTTGTAAATTTTGCAGTTTTTTTAACTTTCTTTTTTTAAATAATCCTAGATTTGCCTTTTCACTTAATTTACCTGCTTTACGTTCTAATTTTTTTCTTATTTTTTCTATTCTTTTGGTATCTTTTACGACAAGTTTTATTTCTTTTTTTGATTCTTTAATTCTGTTTTTAGAACTCTGTATTGTATTTTTTGAATTTTCTATTCTAGTCATATTTTTTATCATATTGTCTGTAGATGTCATCATATTTTTCTGAATATCATCTAATATTTTTTTATTATTTGCTTGAATTCTTTCAAATTGTTCTCTCATTTCTTTTTGTTCTTCGGTAGAAGAACTTTTATAAATAGCTTCTAATGCTTCTCTAGATAGGTTTTGATAGATTTCTTGCTTTTTTGATGAATTACATTCACGCAAAAGTCTTTGAACATTTCCAAAAGAAAGTTGATTTAATAGCTCTTTTAATTCATCATGATTTAATGTTTTTATGATTTCTATTTGTTCATCCAAAGAATGTTCTTGAAAAAATTCTAGTTTTTTATCAGATTTTATATATTCTTCTCTTATATTCATATTACCACTCTCTAATCCATATTATCTATCATCTCTTTTAAGGTATTAAAGATATAATTTCTTTCAATATCATTCTCTATGGGTACAAATTCTTCCTCACCATTTGTATCTTTCATAATTTTATTAACATAAACATTTTCTTCTTCTTCGTTTGCATTTGTAGAATATAATAAATATTCTTGCCCATCTATTTCAACAATATTAATGATTCTTGCTTGTATTTCATTTCCATTTTCATCTAATAATATGATAGTTTCTTGATTCTCCACAATTTATACTCCTTCCTTAATAGCATTTGTTAGGGCTAATACTATTTTATTAGTCAAACTCTTATCTTTTTCATTTTGAATTGGTATTACAGTATTTCCAATAATTTGTCCACAATAAACATCATAATTATTTTCTTGATTCTTAACTCCATAAATGCAATAATAATTATCATATAATTCAAAATTCATAATTGTAGTAGCCTCATAAGCAATCCCATCTACATTAATGGTAAAATTACCAGCATCATTCATATATTCACCTCTATTGTAGTAATTTTACCATACTATTCTTATTGTAACAAGTTATCTATTGAAAAAAATGATATGAACTGTTACTTTTTCATATCAATTTTTAGAATATATTTTTTTATTTAAATCCATACTATTTAACTGAAGTTTAATTGTAATATGTTTAATTTCTTCATCTGTTAAACCTAAATCTTTCAAGTTTTTTCTTTTTAAAATCCAAAGTTCTTTTATTATAAAAATGTTATTTGTATTTAATTTTCGTACTATATTAGAATCGATATCTAATTTTGTTAAACTAGAATCTATTGGTGGATTAATCATTGGAACCTTCTTTAACAGATAATTTGGAAATAATATAATTTTTACATTCTTCATAACTCATACCTAAAGATATGCTTAATTCATTGTATAGATAATCTTCTGCTTTTTTAAAGTAAGTTAAGTCCTTATCTGCTAATTTTTTTCCATTTATTCTCCTTAATTCATTTCTTAAATAGGTAGTTTTGATAATTTTAATTAAATCTTCATGAGTATTTGTTTTCATTAATTCTTTATATTCCTGTTCTAATAGTTTGTCATTTGCCTGTATTGCTTCTATTGTAGGTATCTTGTTAATTAATTTTTCTGCTTCTTCTTTGTTAATGGGATATCTTAAATAATCAACAGTATTAGACACTGGTACACTAATAGTTAAAGTTACATCTTCTATTGGACTTAATTTATAATAAAGTTGGTCATAATTTTTTGTTATTTCCTTTACTTTACATAAATCTCTTTTATAAATGACATTATCTCCTACTTTAAACATTAAAACTCCTCCTTATAAAAAAATCGAGTAGCTACTCAACTGGACTTACGCCAATGAATAGCTACTCGTTGTTAAGATAATTATATCATTTTTTTAAAATTTATGTAAGAAAAATTTATATCACTTATATTTTTATGCCATATTCATCTTTTTTAGCAGCTCTATTTCTTTCTTTTCTAAGTTCCATCCATCTTGTTATTTGGAGTTAGATTTTATATAGTATTCTTTAGTAATTAGTAGTTTCTATTCTATTGAATATTTTGTTTTGTCAAGTGTTGTGGTTAGTCCTCCCAAATAGCAATTTTATTATAGGATAAGGTATCTTAAAGATTAAAAAATATTACACAATACAAAATGATTACAAAATCTTGTTCTTAGGCTTTCTATTTTTTGTTATGCTCTATATTCATGGGATTTACATGGATTACAGTTAAGAATATTTCTGGTATTTCTTTTTTGATTTCTTTTTCTAGAGTATCTGCTATTTCGTGGCTATCAAAGGTAGAGAGATTTCCGTCAACATAGATAGTAAAGGATATTTGATATTGATAGCCTACTGGTGTAGAATTAAAATGAATTACTTTTTTTATTTCCTCATGTTTTTTTATAATTTCTTGTACTTTTTTTATTGTTTCATTATCTAAAGATTTATCCATTAGTACATCATAGCTTTTGATAAATATTTGAGTTGCACTTAAGAATATCCAAAGTGATATCAAGATTCCTACAATCCCATCTACAAAATAGATATCTTTTAAACTCAATAGACACGCTATTAAGTTTAAAATTGTTATTATGCAATCATTTCTATGATCTTTAGAGTTTGCTTCTATCAGTAAATTATTATATTTTTTATATATTTTATTGGTATAAATATAAAGAGCGAATTTGATGATGATAGTTATAATACATACTATAATTAACCATATAGAAAACTCATAATGATTTTTATTTATTAAAGATAAAATAGAACTTTGGAACACTTTTAAAGTCATTAAAATCATGGTAATACTAATTAACATCGAGTATATATATTCTGCCTTTCCATGTCCTAAATTGTGATCATTATCTTTGGGCTTTGATGCTATTTTGTTACCAATAAAGGTCATGATGGAAGAAAATATATCTCCTGCACTGTTAAAGGCATCTGCAATCATTGATTGGCTATTTGTTATGTATCCAATGATTCCTTTTATAATTAGTAAAAATAAATTCCCGATGATTCCTAAGATGCTTGCACTTTTGATGGCATTAAATTTCAATTTGCTAGTTTTTTTCATACATATCCTTCCTTTTTTATTATATGATGTTTTGGTATTTATTTTTATGATTATAACATTTCTTTTTTTTATTGTAAATGAATATATGGCAATCGCTTAAAAATAATAAATATTAACTAATATTTGGAATAACCTCAAATATTAGTTTTTCAATATTATCAAAGTCAAGCA
>CACXEZ010000027.1 GCA_902766815.1 uncultured Erysipelotrichaceae bacterium
TGCTCATATTAGTAAACAAGAAATGCAGTATTTATATTCTAGTGGTAATAGTTATAGTTTTATGAATATGGATACTTACGAGCAAGTTGATATTGAAGAGAGTCAAATTAAAGATGAAGTTAAATATTTAAAAGAAGGTCTTAATGTTTATATTACTTTTTTTGAGGGTGAAATGTTAGGTATTGATTTGCCTGAGAAAATAGATTATAAGATTACTAGTACAGAGCCTGCTATTAAGGGGAATACTGCTACTAATGCTACTAAGGATGCTATTGTTGAAACTGGATTATTAGTTAAAGTTCCTTTATTTATTGATGAAGGAGAAGAAATAATTGTTTCTACTAAAGATGGTAAGTATGTATCTAGAAAATAGTTGGTGATATTATGGTTATTGATTTAACAAATATTATGATTGGAAATATAGATAGTGTATCTGTTGATGGTAATGTTGTTATTGATGATGATTATTTAAAGAATACTTCTATAAAAAAGTTAAATGATACTAAGTTTGTTGGGAAGATTGTTAGGCTTAGTGATTCAGAATTTGAGATTAGTGGTAAGATAACTGGGATAATGATTTTAGTTGATGATGTTACTTTAGAGGATGTTAATTATAGTTATCAGGCTGATATAGAAGAAGTATTTGATGGTGTGTTAGATGAAGATAAGTTACAAATTGTTCAGAATAGTCTTGATATTACTGAATTTTTGTGGCAAAATATATTGGTAGAAGTTCCTTCTAAGATTAGAAAAGATTCTAATCGTGTTAATTTAGAGGGAAATGGATGGAGATTGATTACTGAAGATGAGTATAATCAAGATAATGAATCTCCACTTAGTGAATTAAGTGAGATGTTTAATTCGAGAAAGGAGTGAGATAGATGGCTGTTCCATTTAGAAAAGTTAGTAAAACTAGAAAAAATATGAGAAGAACTCATTATAAAGTAGCTGCTAATGGGTTAGTTAAATGTTCTAATTGTGGAGAAATGATTCGTCCTCATAGAGCTTGTCCTAAGTGTGGTTTTTATAAGGGAGAACAAGTTGTTAATAAGTAGACCAGAAATAGGTCTTTTTTTTTGATTTAAATTGACATTAAATTTGGTAAATGGTATAATTAGCATGAATAATAGGATAGTGGTGATGAAAGTGAAATTTATCAAAAATAAATTCTTGTTTATTATATTAATTAGTGTAGTTACTCTGGTTTTACTTATTGTAGGGGCTATTTCTATGTATCAGGATACTTCTTCTATTTTTGAAAGTGATGGATATATCATTGCAACTACTGCAAAGACAAATAAGAAATATTATTTTTCTGCTAATACTAAATATAAAGAGAATGTTGATGATAAGATTACTTTTTCTGATAAAGATGCTAATAAAGTTTCTGTAGAACCTGCTAGTTTTGTTCATTATATGGATGGGAATATTTCTTTTTTGCAAAAAGGAGCACTTGTTAACTTGTCTGAACTTAATAATCCTATGGTTACTTATTATAATATTACTGATCAGAATGTTATTGTTTATGAGAATGGTAGTTACTCTGTTAGTAGTAATGGTAAGAAGATTAGTATTGAGTCTTTTGGTGGAAGGATTAGTGATAATAAATATATTGTTGCTGGTAAGAATTTGTCTTTAAAGGTTCCTAAGGTTGATGAGAGAATTCAGGGGGATTATTTTGAAGTATTATTTATCGAAGAGGGAATTGTTCGTATAGATAATAGAGAGGCTAGTTATCAAGTTACGGCTCAGGATTCTTATATTTATGTTGGTAATGATATTACTATCAGTCTTGGCGATGGAAAGATTTTTTCTTCTGGAGAGGCTAAGATGCTTTTATCTCAGATTACTATTAATGGTGATGAAAATATCGATTTGGATGTTGTGAAAGAAACTGGTGGTGGAGGCTCTGGTGATGGTACTGGATCTGGTGGTGAAGGATCAGGTGATGGTGCTGGTGTTGAGTCTGGCGATGGAAATGGCTCTGAAAATGGTAATGGTGAAAGTGGAACTGAACAAGATGGAACTGGTACTGGTACGGGAACTGGTACTGGTACTGCTAATAGTACTACAGCTAGTCCACAAATTGAATTAATTGAAGCTGAAGTTACGGCAACGACAATTGATTTGTCATTGCAACTTAATAATGTTTCTTTGGCATCAGGTGATATTGTTTATTATTTAAGAAATGTTTCTAATGGCGATATAGTAGATGGCGATAAAATTGATATGGTTAATGGAACATTTAAGATTAGAAAAGAATCTCTTACGCCATCTACGGAGTATGTTCTTACTATTGGTGAATTGGATGTTGAAAATGGAAAACAATATTTCCAGAAAATATTTAAAACTGAAGATTTGGGAATTAGCTTAGAAAAAGTATATGCTACTTCTGATTCGCTTAGTTATACTATTAATTTTGAAGAGAATACTGATGTTACTTTGGCTAGAGTTTCACTTTATCATAATGAAAATATTGTAGATCAAGAACTAATTTCTAGGGATGATTTAAATAACTATGTCGTTTTTTTAGGATTGATATCTAATACTAATTATTCTGTTAGCGTAGATATGGTTTGGATTGATAATGCTGCTTATTCTGATGTTTATTCTATTAATCGTATTGATACTACATTAAAGTTAACTCCTTCTCTTTCAGGAATTAAAATAGATACTAATACAGAAGAGGTTAAGTTTAATATCCAGTTAGAGGATGTTATTGATCCGGATAAGGCTATTGTTAGTTATACTTATAATGTTTATAAGGCTGATGATATTACTATCGATAATTTGAATCCAGAGGTTGTTTATTCTGTAGTAAAGAACGATAAAGATTTAATTGTTTTGAACTTGAATGAAATAGATGAATTAAAGACGGGAGTAGATTACAGACTTAAGATTGTTGCTCAATATGATGATAATGAGATGATTCGTGAAGTTTCTACAGATTATAGTAGTAATTTTTTGATTAAGAGTAAGCCTAATGTTAGTTTTGAACTAAGTAGCGCTACTATGAATAGAATTATGGGAACTTTGAGTTTGATTGATGCTAACTGTAGTGTTCCTATTAGTGGTAGAAGTTGTTTAAGTAAAAGTAATACTTTTACATTAAGATATTATAAAATGAAAGAATCTGAAAATAATGCTAATGATACTGTTATTTCATTTAATTCTTCTAAACTGACTTCTGATATTACTCTTTCTGATCTTTCTTCTAATACAACTTATGCAATGAAGTTGTTTGGAGATTATTATGATGATAATAATGTTCTTCATTCTAATGTCCAGATTGGTGATACGTTATATTTTACGACCGATAAAAGTGTTAATTTACATTTGGATGTTATTGGTGATAATGTTAGTGGTAAAAATAAAGATGGTAGTATTAATTCTTCTAATGTGGTTACTTTTGATGCTAGACTTTCTGCACCAAAGGATTCTAATCTTTCTGAAGAAGTATCGACGATTACTTTAAATTTGTATAGTGGAAGATATAATACTAAGGAGAAGTTAATTGGTAAATATACGATGACTAGTAGGGAAGAGATTGAAGACTTTTTCAATAATATTACTATTACTAATAATTTATTTACTGATGTTACTGATTTTAAAGTTGGTAAGTTGAATAGTTTAGCAAATTTAATTAAGGTTACTAATAATGTTACAAATAGTTTGAATAGTGATTATACTGTTGAAGTAGAGGATGTTTATGATGAGGGTGGTGTTAATAAACTTACCGTTGAGGATAATATTTATACATTCCATTTGACAAGTTCTTACTATTTAGATACTAGAATTGAAACTAATCCTAGTAGTACTTATATTACTGCAACACCTATTCTTAAGAAGAATTTAACAGAGGATGAATATGAACAGTTGTCTAAAACTGTTAGAAACTTGGATGAGTTAAATGATGATACTGTAGTGGGTTTAATTGTTGAAAATAGTTTGAGTGATATGTTTGTTGATTCTGCTTTTGAATATGAAAAGGTTGTTGTTCAATATAATGTTTATAATAGTACTACTAAAAAAATGGCTGTAACTCTTGATGAAAATATGGGAAATAAATATCAGCCGAAGACACAGATTATTTATTTAGATCCTAGTGATATGGATGATGGAAGTCATTTTACTCGTGGTTATAATTATGACGTTTATTATACGTTAAATTTTGTTACTGAAGATGGATCTAATCCAAGCTATACAAATGATAAGTTACATAGGTACTTAGCTATCGAAAGACAAAAACCAATTTATACTCAATATATTTCTACTAGTACGGATCAGGATATTACTTATCGTTATACATTTAAAGATATCGACGGGGCTTTAGCAAGTAATAACTTTTATTATAAAATAGAGGGGGATAATCAGTATTATGAAATAACTGATTCGTTGATTGCTGATAATGAGAAACATGATGTTACATTGCCTATTGGGGATAGGGTTCATTATGAACTTTTGTATACTAGGAAGAATACTTCTAATGTTTTAGAATATGTCACTATAACAAATTATGATTTTGAAAAGGAATATAAGTATGAAGATGAATTATCTTATACTATTATTAATGATAATGATAATATGTTAAAGATTCGATTGGAGAATAATGATATTACTTCTAGAGCTGCTGGCTATAGGGTGAATATTAAGGCTCGTGATAATAAGGTTAGTGATTATTCTATTTATTTTTTGGATTCTAAGTTAAGTACTATTGATATCGATACTGGAGAGTTTAATGAAGATGGTGAAAAGATAGTTCAGAAATATAAATATATTTCGATTGATTATGCTAATATTAGTAAGTTTATGGGGCATGAGATGATTGTTTCTGTTTTGGCTTATTATGATAGTGGATTAGTTGGAATCAATCAAAAGTTTAATGATGGGATGATCTTTAAGGTTGGTAACAAGTTTTTGAATGTTTATAATGGAGATGTTAATTTTAAGTCTTATTCTAACATTGATAGTGATGTTATGGGAATTTATTTACTTAGAGGGCCTTATCATGATGGAGATGATGAATTATCTGTTTATAATCAATTGAGAAATGTTTCTACTTATAATCCTTTAAAAGGGGCATCTTATTATGATATGGCTACTATACCAGATCAGATTGGTGTTACTTTTCGAATTTCTGCTACTAATGCGGGTATGATATTTAATAATGGGAAGTTAGATTATTCTTCTGTTCAGGTTAAGGCTTTGAAGAAAGCTGATTTAAAGACTGATAATAATATTTCTTTGTTTGATGCTATTATTCCTACTGTTGGGGTTAATAGTACGGGTACTATTAACAGTGTTAAAGTTTCGATGACAGCTAGTGGCATTTATGGAAATGCTCAATTTGTTAAAGATGGTGTGGAACACCGTAAGGTTTATCTTACTTTTTATAGTGATGAAGATTGTGAACATCTATTAGATACTATTACTTCTGATGTTGTTATTACGGGGGATGATGAAAGTGGTTATAGTGCTACTATTAAGGATGTAGAGTATCAAAATTTAACTCCTAATACTACTTATTATTTTACGGTTTCTGCTTATATTGATGGAAAATATACTCAGTTATATAATGGACTTACTAATAATCAATATGTTACTAAGACTTATATTGGTAAAACTTTGGGAAATAAAGATATTTTATCTAATATATTGTTTCATGTAGAGCCTAGTGCTTATCATGGAGAATCTTCTAAGAAGACAGTTACTTGGAAGTTAGGATTAAAGAATACAAGTAATTATAAAATTCGTTTTGAATTGTTTTCTCAGGATGGTACTCTTAATGAAGATACGGGAGAAGTTAATTATAAGGAAGTGATGTTTGATGGTAATGGGGCTACTTCTTGTGATAAGTTAAGTAATGGGTTGAGTAGTGATGGCTATGTTAGTAATTGTTATATTAGTGTTGATAGAGAAGAAGTAGCAGCTATTAATAATAAAAATCAGACTTATCAGTTTTTGGGAGATAATTTTGTATTTGGAGATGGCTATTATAAGTTGATAGTGTATGCTATTCCTTATACCAATGGTAGTTATGTAGAGGAGCAAAGACTTATTTTGTATCAAAATGATTCTTTAAGTACTACTGGTATTTTAACTGTTGATGGAATTACTTCTAATATTAAGGTTTCTGCTTTAGAGGAAGTTGCTTTTGATTTATCTAATACTTTGGATTCTGGATATCGATCAGGGCTTGGTTATTATATAGAATTTGTACCTACTATAGTTGATAAAGATTATGTTATGAAATATGGTAAATATACGGTTACTTTACAAGATGAGAAGAGAAGTATTGTTGAAAGTTGTACTGCTTTTGTTAAGGATACTAGTCATAATGAAAATACACCGATTAGTTTATCTCCTTGTAGAATTACTTTAGATAATGAGGTAGGAGCGAAGATTCAATTTGCTGGATTATCTTCTAATACGTTGTATTATATAGATTTAAGTTATCAAACTTATCGAAATAATGTTGGATTTACAGAAGAAGAAAAAGTTTTAGTTGTTCCGTTTACAGATTTTATTTATACACCGATTGCTTCTAATATTACTTTGGGTACTGTTACGGCTTCTTTAGTTAATAATAAGAGTGTAGCACTTACTTATAATGGTTCTACTAATTTGACAAAGAATATAGTAGAAGTTAGTTATACGATTAGTTTGAAGGGAGCTAGTAATAAGGTTAGTGGAACTTATTCTTTGGATAATGGCGTTACAGAAATATTTACTTTAGTTAGTAGTGGATTACCTAGATTTACCATAGATGTATCTGATAATAATATATCTAGTAATACGGCATTTAGGTTTCAAACGGGTAATACTTATATTATTAGTACTCAGTATTATTATATTAATGATAATCATGAAAAAGTTATATTGGAAGATCAACAAACACATAATACTAACTTTACAACAATTTTGAATTTGTGATGAGGAGGAATTATAATGAGAAAATATAATGGTAAAACGAAGAAAACAATGATTATTATACTTATATTGTTTGTAGGTATTGTCATTATATTTTCTTTGTTTTTAAAGAAGGCTATTGATGTGGGAAAGACTGTTTATACAGTTCCTCAGCTTTCTATTTTGTTTGATAAAGATCAAAATATGATTACTACTGTAGAAGAGGGAACTATTAAAATGAAGTGGGGGGGAGATTATTATTTTCTTTATCAAGATAAGGAATATGATTTAGGAAGTCATTCTGTTGTATATCACTCTAATAATGGAGATATTACGCTTTATGGTAATTATTATGAAGTTGGTAGTGATGGAAAAGTAGAGGTTATTAAGGGAGAGAACTTAATTAAAAGTTCTGTTCAATCTAAGTTTTATAAATTAGCGGATAGAAAGTATTTAATTATTGATAGGACTATTGAGTCTAAGAGTTCTTCTTTTGTAACTAGTAATTATTTAATTGTTAATTTAGATAAGTTGGGGAATGCCACTTTACTTAATGATAAGACTAGTTATAAGACAATTGTTCCTACTGTTCTTAGAACTTCAGCTTATACATTTGATATTGCTAATGAAAAGTTGAATTATGGGGGAGAAGATATTGATTTAAAGAAAATTATTGGTAGTACTAATGAATATGATGAAGATAATTATGATTTGAATGCCAAAAATAATCAGAATGATGATTCTAGTACGGGAACAGGAACTGGTAATGGTACAGGGACTGGAACTGGTAATGGATCTGGCAATGGTACTGGTAATGGTGGCTCGGGAACGGGTAGTGCTGGTTCTAATGATGGAACTGGTGCAGGCTCAGGTTCAGGTGGTAATTCTATTAATGGTGATGGTACTACAACAGGAACTAATTCAGAATATACTAGTAATTATAGCGAAGCTGTTAGTGATGAGGCTGTTCAAGAGATTATTAATGCTACTAAAAATACTTCTGTTATCAGGGTTGGATCTGAAATTGATGCTATTTCGGTAGATTATGTGGTGTATGATCCTAATAATGAATATAAGAGTGTTTATGTGGAAGTAGAAAATACATCTACTTCTAGTGTTAATACTATTTATTTATCTAAGACAGATACTAATATTTCCATTAGAGATTTAACACCTAATGTTTATTATCATTTAACATTTAAATATACTTATTATGATGAAGCGAAGAATTTAAAAGAATATACTTTTGATGAGATAGGGTTAAGAACTAGTGTTCCTAAGATTAATTTGTCTGTTGTTAAGATTGTTGGTAATAAGTTATATTATAAGATTTCTTTTGATAAGAATTATACTATTACTGGAGGTACTATTCGTCTTTATTTGAATGATCAGTTTGTTAATGTTACGGGAAGTATTCCTTCTAATAGGGGAAATGTTAGTTCTATTAGTGGTAATGATTGTTATTTAGATTTATCTGGTTTAAAGATATCTAATAGTAATGATAATTTAATATCAGTTAGGTTAGTAAGTTTGAGTTTTAATACTTATACTATTAACCCGGGAGTTAGTTATAACTTTAAATATTAGGAGGAAGGATATGGAAAAGATTAAAGTATTTATTCGGGATAATTATAAGATAATGATTCCTATTGGGCTTATTGTGGTTTTATTTATAGCATTCTTGATTTATTATAAGGTTAGTATTAGTAGTAATTATCATATTGATAAGGAAGAGAATGTTTATCAATATTTATATGATAGAAAGTATGAATATAAGACGATTGTTAGTAAGAATAGAAAAGATGTTATTATTGATTTTAAACCAGTTGATATTAAAATTAATTTAGATAGTAGTCCTATTTATATTAGTAATAGGGATGAGGTAATATTACCTCAGGATATGAGTGTGGTTATGCCTACTTTAAGTTGTGCTGAATATTTATCTCGTGGATATTCTTATATTACTTTTAAAGATGGAATATATACTTTAACTACTGATAAATATCAGAAAAAATTAAATCATTACTTTTTATATGATGGAGATGATTTATATTTTTTTATAGAGAAGGTTACTTTAAAGGTTAATAATGAGATTATAGAATTATCTCCTTACTCTTATGTTATTGCTAAATATAATAAGTATCTTTCTTATTATGATAAAAATAGTGATACTTTTAAGACTCTTACATTAGGTAGTGGAGATGTTATAGTAGAAAATGAGTATTATAAGATACTAGTTGATAGAGATACTATTGATTATCAAGGAACTAATGTAATACTTACTTCTAGTATAGAGAATTTAAATACGATAGATAAAAAAGGATAATATATATAAGAGAATTTGAATAGGATTATTCAGATTCTTTTTCTTTTTATCTTATTTGTACACAGTTGATTAACATTTTAAATAAATATTTACTTTTTTTGTGAAATACTTTATGATATAGGCGTATTAAAAATTTATTTAAATGTTTTTATAGATTAGTTGCTAATTTAATTTGATTTATGTTATAATTAATAATAATATAATAGTTTATTTGTGAGGGATAGTTATGAAGAAAAAAAGTGTGTTTTATTTGTTATTTTTCAGTATTATATTATTTGTGAATATTGATGTATGTTATGCTGATGACAATATATATCGTTTTAGTGCAAGTAAGGATACCAATTCAGTTATAATGAATGCGATGTGTATTAATTCTGAAGTTGATAGTTGTTCATATATATGTAAAAATGGAGAATCCAATGGTGATCCTGCATATTGTAATGGTTTGGGAGATTCAATAAAAGAATTTTATATACTTCATGCTTCTACAGAAACAGAGCTAGAGCGTTTAAAGGTGAAATTAAAAGATCATACCTGTAAGGGGAGTGATGATTGCTATAGTTGGGTAAAGAAGAATTATTGTAATAATTGGAATAGTACTGATAAGTTGTGTGCGGGATTGAAGTCTTTAGATGGAAAATCTACTACTGGTAATTTTGGAAATAGTAAGGACTGTTATGTTGATACTCAATTGCGTGGTAGCGATGATATTTTAAGAGTTACTGCTAGTTATTTTAGTTCTGAAAATAAAATAGTTTTTTCTTCATCTATTAATGATAGTACACTTACTTTTGATGGTGATCAATACTATGGCAAAGGAAATAAATTTTATTTATATAGTAAGGGTTCTAATTTCAGTTCTTTTGAGGCAGGGCTTATAGAAAAGTTTAAAAGTAATAATTTTTCTTGTAACAATTTTTTTACATTTTGTTGTGATGAAAAGGAAGATGGCTATTATGTTTGGTATGCTGAATATGGAAACACTTGTCCAGCTGATAAATATACTGGTGTTTGTCAACAAACTATTGGTGATGGAAATACTGGTATCACTGTAAGAGAGGAAACAAAATATGGTCAAGAATTATTTGGTGATGCAACTGATATTTTAAGTTGTGATGCTTTGTTGTCTGGTGATGGTGATTCCACTAGTCTTTCAGATGTTTTAAAAATGCTGGTAACATTGATTAAGATATTGGTACCTATTATATTATTGGTACTAGGTACTTTGGATTTTGCTCAAGCGATATTTGCTCAGGATGAGGGTGCAATAAAAAAAGCACAAGGAAAGTTCATTAAAAGATTGATTATTGCTGTAGTTATATTTTTGATTCCTTCTGCTTTGAAATTAATTTTGACTACTGCTCATGCTATTTGGCCAGTGGTGAGTGAAGATTTTTGTGGAATTTTATAATTATTGTGAGGTGATTATATGTATTTTTTAAAGTGGTGGCAACCTAGCACTTGGCTTAGCGATATTAGTAGTTCTTTGATTGGTGGTATTGTAAAAGCACTTAGGACTTTGTTCTACTTTTTAGGCGTACAAATTTATAAAGTTATGATTTATTTATATAAATTATTTGAAGGATTGTGTAATGGACGATTATTAGATAATGTTATAATGAATAAATTAGCTACTAGGGTTGGACTTATTCTTGGACTTATTATGCTATTTTATGTTGTGATATCATTTATTCAAATGTTAATTGATCCTGATAAGGTAACAGATAATTCTAAAGGTGCTGTTAGTGTTATAAAAAAGGTTTTAATAGTTATTGTAATGCTGGGAATCTCTTCTTTTGCTTTTGATACGTTGTATTCATTACAGAGTATTATTATCAAAAATCATGTTATTTCTAAATTGGTACTTCCTTACGATATAGAAACTGATAAGTTTGGTAATGTTTTAGCAGCTGAGCTTTTTACTACTTTTTATAGAGTTGATAATAGCTTTTATGATGAAAACGGTAATTTAACTGAAGATAATGCAAATAATGAGGATATAGTTATTTGTGAGGCTGAGGTTTGGACATTGAAGGATAGAATATATAAAAGAGGAGATTTTGATTTAGGTTATTCGTGTTTAAATGAATCTACTAATATTCAAAGTGTTGATGGAGAATCATATGACAATACTGAAGCTACAATTATAGATTTTAATTGGTTATTTATGCTTGCTGTTGGTATTGCGGTAATTTATTTTTTAATATCTTACTGTATTGCTGTAGGTGTTAGAATGATTCGATTAGCTGTTTTAGAAATTATTTCTCCGATGGCTATTGTTTCGTATTTATCTCCTAAACAAGATACTATGTTTAGTAAATGGATTAAAGTTTATTTTTCTACTTATCTTGATGTTTTTATTAGGATTGGTATTATTAATTTTGCTATATTTCTTATTGCGACTCTTTTTGATAGTACAGGTGAACATGGTATGTTTTGGAAAACTGTAAATGCTAATAATCAATTTAGTGAGAATATATTAGTTGCTGTTATGATTGTAGCTTTGCTTGCTTTTGCTAAAAAAGCTCCTGACTTACTTAAAGAGTTAGGATTCTCTGGTGGTAATTTTGGTGGATTCCATATAAAAGATGCTTTAGGATTGCAAGCTGGTATTGGCTTTGCTGGAATGGGTGTTGGTGCGGTACTTGGTGCTGGTGCTAACAGTTTACTTGGTATGGTTGATAGAGGCCGTATGGCTGCTACATTAGGAAAAAGTAAAAAAGGAATTGCTGGTGCAGCACTTTCTGGTGGTCTTGGTGGTTTAGGCCGCGGACTTCGATATGGCGTTCAGAATAAAGGAAATCTTATGAAAAATCTTCCTGCTGGTATTAAGGCACAGCATGAGTCTGATTTAGCTTATGAACAATTGATTGCTACTGGTGGAAGTGGTCATGGAAAAGCTTGGTCGCAATTTTCTTCACATTTTGGTGAAACA
>CACXEZ010000028.1 GCA_902766815.1 uncultured Erysipelotrichaceae bacterium
AACAAGAGTAATCCTTAATATATACATAAACTTATTTAATATAACGTATATATGGGATTACAATAATTTTGGTGAGTTTTCGTCATTAAGTAGTCACAATGAAGATTATGACCTGTATTATAGCTATAGAATCAAACAAATTAGATGACACAGTAAAAGTTACTGATATCATAAAAGAATCATACGGTTCAGGAATTTATATTGAAGTAGGGGAAGAAATTAAATTAAGAGATTTATTATATGGTTTAATGTTAAGATCAGGAAACGATGCAGCTCTAATGGTGGCAGAATATGTAGGAACAGACGTCAAAAATTTTGTTTCTATGATGAATAATAAAGCCAAAGAAATAGGTATGAGTCATACTAATTTTGTAAATCCAAGTGGACTAGATAATAGTGATTTAGGTAATTATTCTACTGCCTATGATATGGCTCTATTAACAAGATATGCCATGAAAAATGCCGAGTATCGTAAAATTGTAAAAACTAAAAGTTATACTGTCAAAACGAATAAAAAAACTTACTCTTGGAAAAATAAAAATAAACTTCTAAGCGAAGAATACATTACAGGAGGAAAAACAGGATATACAGAAAAAGCCAAAAGAACTTTAGTTTCAACAGCAACATCTGATAATATGGATTTAATCGTAGTAACCATAAGAGATAGTGATGATTGGAATACCCATAAAGATTTATATCAATATGCTTTCAATAACTATACATCTTATAAAGTATTAAAAAAAAGTAACTTCAAAGTCATAGGTGATACCTACTATAAAGGCAACTTTTATATTAAAAATGATGTTTACCTATCATTTAAAAAAGATGAATTAGCAAGTCTTATCGGTAAAATTGTATTAGAAAAAAAGAAAAAATATAAAAATAACGATCAAGTAGGAGAATATCAAATCTATTTAGATGAAGTATTAATGTATAAAGAACCAATCTATATTAAAAATGTAAACAGTCAAAAAAGTAAAATGTTTTCGGAAAAACTAGGTGATAAAGTATGATAACAATAATCTTTGGTTCTTTCTTAATTATTGGTATTCTTTATAGTTTTTTTACAGGAAATGCCAATATTATCAACAATACCTTAATATCATCGGGAAGCATCGCTATAGATATTGCTCTAAAAATGGTTCCCTTATTATGCCTATGGTTAGGAGTTATGAAAATCGCAGAAGATAGTGGGTTACTTCATAAAGTATCTAAGATAATGTCAAAAATAATTAAACCACTATTTCCAGAATTAAAAAGCAATGGAGATGCTATTGCTTATCTAGGTTCTAATATAGTAATGAATATGCTAGGATTAGGAAATGCCGCAACCCCTTTTGGACTAAAAGCCATGAATTGTATGCAAGAAGATAATCCTAAAAAAGATACTGCTACTAGAAGTATGATTACTTTTATGGTAATGAATACAGCATCAGTCACCATCATTCCAACAACAGTCATAAGCTTTAGAACCTTAAATGGTTCAAGGAATCCAACAGAAATAGTAGGTGTGTGTATAATAGCAACCATTCTATCTTGTGCCTTTGGCCTTCTCATGGATAGAATACTATATCATATATGGAGGAAAGACTAATGACAGACTATATGATACCTATCATTGTTTTATTCATAATTTTATATGGATTTTATAAAAATGTAGACTTATATGAGTCATTCCTAAAGGGAGTAAAAGAAGGAATGCACATGGTGATTAAAATATTTCCTACTATTTTTACAATGATGATCGCAGTTCAAGTATTAATAAATAGCAATATTGTAAAAGACTTTACAAGTATTTTAGAACCAGTTCTCAAATTTTTAAAATTTCCAAGTGAACTTTTAACCCTAGCCATCTTAAGACCCATATCAGGTACTTCATCCCTAGTAGTCATGAATGATTTATTAAAAGTATATGGTCCAGATTCTTATATAGGAAGAGTAGCTTCCATCATTCAAGGAAGTACTGATACCACCATCTATATTTTAGGACTATATTTTTCAACCTTTGGAATCAAAAAGACAAAATATGCTCTCATAGCAGGCTTGCTCGCCGACTTAAGTGCTATTATTCTATCTATTGTTATGGTCAGAATATTCTTCTAAAAGAAAAATAGCCATTAATTTAGGCTATTTTTGCTTGTATTATTAGAATTCATATTGCAATTATTCTCTTTACAAGAATTTGCACCGCTCATATTATTTGAGTTTCTTTGAGAATTCTTTTTAGAATTTTTATTCTTTCCCATTTTTCATCACCCACTATTATTATGAACTTATGATTTTTCTTTATGTATAAATTGATAAAATTTTCACTGGTGTTATTTGGCATTCTTAACAAAAAATGTCTTGTATATTTTTATGTTTTACAAAAATAATAAAAATATACATTATTTCAAAAATGAAATCAAACACCAAATAATTATTGGATAACTAAATCAATAATTTATATATACTATATTTAAATAAAAAAATTAACTAATACGCTAAACAAAAAACACGAACACTTAAAAATAAAAAAACATAAAAAATAAAAAAATAAAAATAAATTAAAAAATAAAAAAGTTAAAAAATAAGAAAAAATATAAAATACATTAATATGTAAAAATAATCTAAAAACCTTTTAAATAAAGCATTTAATTATTTTAAGAAACAAAAACTTTTTATGATAAAAAGTAAAAAAAGAGAAAAGCTAATAAATAAAAGACTTTAAAAAAATAAAAAAATAATTGTTCGTATTTTTGTTGACAAAACAGTTTTGCTCTTGTATAATGAAAGTGTAAGAAATAGAGAGAGAAACAAAAGGAGTGACGTATATGGTAAGTGAAGAAGTATTAGAACAACTACAAGTAGTAAAAAGAAACGGAAAAAAAGTTTCGTTTGATACTACCAAAGTTGCTATGGCAATAAAGAAAGGTTTCGATGGCATCCAAGTTTCAGAAGAAGAAGCGAAAAAGTATGATGCTAAAGATGTTCAAAAAGTGTATCTTGGAGTAATCAAAAAAATTGAAAAAGATTACAAAGAACAAGATAAAATTAAAATTGAAGAAATTCAAGATTTAATTGAAGAAATGTTAAAAAAATATAAATATGATGATGTTTATGAAACATTTTCTGAATATAGAGATAGAAGGGAAAAGTCAAGACAATTATTCTCTGATGAGAAAAGAATGCATAAATTCTTAAAATCGCTAGAAGGACTTGGCTTGAAAAGCGCCCATGAAGAAGATGCAAAAAGAGAAAATGCCAATATCGATGGTAACAGTGCAATGGGAACAATGCTTCAATATGGATCAACAGTTTCTAAAGAATTTTCAAAAGCTTATTTAATGAAAAAGAAATATGCAGATGCTCATGATAGTGGAGATATTCATATTCATGATATGGATTTCTTGGCAATGGGAACGACAACGTGTATGCAAATTGATTTAAATAAGTTGTTCAAAAATGGTTTTTCTACAGGTCACGGACATTTAAGAGAGCCGCAATCTATCAATGCATACAGTGCTCTTGCAGCAATAGCGGTACAATCAAATCAGAATGATCAACATGGAGGGCAAAGTATTCCAGCATTTGATTTCTATATGGCACCTGGAGTACTAAAAACATTCAAAAAAGAATATAAACAAGCTTTGTATGAATTATTAGATTTTACTGATTTCATTAGTTTTGTCAATATGGATAAACTTGCTAAGGAAGTAGATAAATTAGACTCCATTGAAGTTGATATGAATATTTTTGAAAATTTTTATAAAGAAAGTAAAGAAGTAAGAAGAATCTTTGAAAAAGCTTATGATACAGCTTATACAAAAACAGATAGAGCAACATACCAAGCAATGGAAGCATTTGTACATAACTTAAATACGATGCATTCAAGAGCAGGAGCACAAGTACCATTTTCTTCTATCAATTTTGGAACAGATACTTCTCCAGAAGGAAGAATGGTAATGAAAAACTATCTACTATCCGTAGATGCAGGACTTGGGAAGAATGAAACTCCAATATTTCCAATATCAATATTCAAAGTGAAAGAAGGAGTAAATTATAATCCAGGAGATCCAAACTATGACTTATTCAAATTATCTTGTAAAGTATCAGCAAAAAGATTATTTCCAAACTTCTCGTTCATGGATTCACCATTTAATGCTCAATACTATAAAGGAGATTATAATACAGAAGTTTGTTATATGGGATGTCGTACCAGAGTAATTGGAAATGTTGTAGATCCTAATAAAGCAGTAACACCAGGACGTGGTAATTTATCATTCACATCTATCAACTTACCCCGTTTAGGAATCAAACACGGTATTGTTTCTAATGAAAAAGAAGATATCAAAGGATTCTTTGATGAACTAGAAGAAACAATGGATATGGTTCGTGATCAACTGTTAGAAAGATTTGAAGTACAATGCAACAAAAGAACTTATAATTTTCCATTCCTATTAGAACAAGGAATTTGGATTGATTCTGAAAAGTTAAAACCAACTGATCGTTTAAGAAGAGTATTAAAACATGGAACCTTAAGTATCGGATTTATAGGATTAGCCGAATGCTTAAAAGCCCTAATTGGAAAACATCATGGAGAAAGTGATGAAGCTCAAAAACTAGGACTAAAAATTGTCAAATTTATGAGAAAAAAGTGTGATGAGTACTCTGAAAAGTATAATTTAAATTTCACTTGTCTAGCAACACCTGCTGAAGGATTAAGTGGAAGATTTGTAAATATTGATGCCTCAATTTATGGAAAAATAAAAGGTGTTACAGATAAAAATTATTACACTAATTCATTCCATGTACCAGTTTATTATCATATCTCTATTGTGAATAAAATAAAAAAAGAAGCTCCATATCATGAATTAACCAATGCAGGACATATTAGTTATATTGAGTTAGATGGAGATACAACTAAAAACATAGATGCTTTTGAAAAAATTGTTCGTCAAATGAAAGAAAATCATATGGGATATGCAGCGATTAATCATCCTGTAGATAGAGATCCAGTTTGTGGTTATGTCGGAGTGATTGGTGATATTTGCCCAGGATGTGGAAGACGTGCTTATGAAGGGGTTAGTATTGAAACAGTAAATGATTTTAAGAAAAATTCATGCTGTTAAATAAATAAAAAAGAAAGAAGGAAGTAAAAATGAAAATGGAAGAAAAAGAAGTAAAAACAGTAGGGGAAGGCGTTGGATTTGAAAGAATAAGAAGAATTACAGGATACTTAGTTGGTACTGTAGATCGCTTTAATAATGGAAAAAGAGCAGAAGAACATGATCGAGTAAAACATGGTACAGAAGAAATTTTAAAAGAAGCAAAATAAGATGAAAATTAGACTTGCAACACCAGAAATACAAAGAGATAGTATCGTTGATGGAGAAGGCATCCGAAGCGTGATTTGGACTCAAGGTTGTAAACATCACTGCCCAGGATGCCACAATCCTATTACTCATTCTTTTAATGGTGGCTTTACTGTAGATACAGAGGAAATCAAAGAAAAAATCAAAAAAATTGAAGGTCAAGATGGAGTAACATTTTCAGGCGGTGACCCTATGGAACAACCTGAACCTTGTGCTGAACTTGCCAAATATTGCAAAAGTTTAGGGTTAAACATTTGGTGCTATACAGGGTATACGTTTGAAGAACTACTAGAAAAAGCCTCAAATGACTCATTTATCTTAGATTTTTTAAAAAACATCGACATTTTAGTAGATGGGAAGTTTGTTTTGAAAGAAAAAAGCTATGATGCTACCTTTAGAGGTTCTAAAAATCAAAGAATAATAGATGTACCAAGAAGTCTAGCTGCAAGAAAAGCAATAATAGTAACTAAGTATGAAAATACTTTTGAGGAAAATGAACATAAGAAAAAAAATATATATATATAATTCTTTAAAATAGAATTAAATAATAATGCACTCTAGAAAATAATCTTTTAGATATAAATGAGTACAATAAGCATACCAAATAAAATAGATATATTCAAATTTTGAATATATCTATTTTATTTCATATCTTCAATTTCGTCATCTAAATCAATTAACTTTAATACTTCAGTAATAGTAGTAAAGCCTGCTAAAACCTTATAAAAACCATCTTGAATCATCGTAATAACATCTTTATTATAAACAAGCTTCCTCAATTGTTCTTTAGTTACATTAGAACTGATAGCATCTCGAATATCCTGGTTAATTAATAATACCTCATGTAAAGCAACTCTTCCTTTATATCCAAAACTACATTCAGGACAACCAACAGGTTCGTAAACTTGAGAAACTTCTAATCCTAAAATAGTTCGAAATAAATTTTTTTCATAACTATTAGTAGCTCTTAATCTTCTACATTTTGTACACAGTCTTCTTGCTAACTTCTGAGAAATAATTCCTTCTAGAGCACTCGCCAATAAATAACGCTCTACATCCATGTCTAGAAGTCTTTCGATAGTAGATAAAGAATTATTAGTATGAATTGTAGATAAAACTAAATGTCCAGTAATAGAAGCACGAACTGCAATCTGAGCTGTTTCACTATCACGAATCTCACCAATCATAATAATATTAGGATCCTGCCTTAAAATACTTCTTAATACATTAGCAAAAGTAAGCCCAATATCACTATTAACCTGTACTTGATTAATTCCTTCGATTTCCATCTCTACCGGATCCTCAACGGTAATTAAATTAGCATCTTCAGTATTAAGTCTATTTAAAATAGAATAAACAGTTGTCGATTTACCACTACCAGTAGCACCTGTTACCAAAATAATTCCATTAGGTTCACTAATCATCTTCAAAACTTTTTTATAATTAACCTCATTAAAACATAAAGACTCTAAACCTCTAAAACTTGCTGAATAATCCATAATTCTAATAACAACTTTTTCGCCCCTTTTAGTAGGTAAAGAAGAAACACGCATATCTAAGCTAACTCCTTCTATCGTTGTTCGAATAGATCCATCTTGAGGTAATCTTGTTTCAGTAATATTCATACCAGACATAATTTTTAAACGAGCAACTAAATTTTGTTTAGCAGCATTAGGAACAATAATAAAAGTATCTAATTTTCCATCAACACGAAATCTTACTTTCATATGTTGTTCTTCCGGATCAAAATGTATATCACTAGCATTCTTACTAGAAGCTGATAACAAAATGTAATTAACAATATCTACAATTGGAGTAGTTTCAAAATTAATCACTTTCTTAGTAGCATAATCATTAAATTTATTAGAAGATTGTTGATTAACTGTCTGATTAACACCTTGATCCATAAGTCATCCCGTTCCATTCTCTTTTATTCTTTACAATAATTCATAATTATTATATAATAAAATTAATAAAATAGCAAGGAGGTTATATCAGAAAAATGAATAAAAAAGGATTCATGCTTGCAGAATTAATTATCACCTCAACCATAGTAGTAGCAGCAATGATTGGACTATATGCGAGTTTTAATAAACTTTATTCTCTCTATAAAGTAAGAAATAACTATTATGATATAGATGGTATTTATGCTACAAAAGAAATGACAAAATCACTGATAAATAATGATCTTAATGATTTTGTTGGCAAAACAATAGAAAATGGTCACTATAAGTTTCTAATAGAATACGATAGTACAAATAAAAAAAGTAAATGTAACTTTCTAGATACAGATCCAAATAACGAAATATGTAATACCATTTTAAATGTCTATCATATCAAAAATATGATTTTTTCCGAATACGATAAATGCATTTTAGACTCAGATTCAAATGAATGTACACTCGTATCAAGTGACTCTATACCAATAAAGGACGAAACCTTTAAAGAATACGTAAATTATGTAATTAATTATTATGATATAAAAGAGTCAGATACAGATTATAATTACGTCATATTAACAGAAATAGAAGAAAACCAAAATACTTATTATTCTAATTTAAGGATTAGGTGACTATAATGAAAATAAACAATAAAGGCTATATGTTAGTAGAAATCATTATTGCTTTCTCTATTGCAATGGGAATTGCCTACTATCTATTAAATCTAACATACAAATTTAAAAACACAAATGAAGATATCTATCAATCTACAATATATTTAAAAGATAAAATAGCTATTACAAAAAATATTATGAACAATTTAGAAGAAGAAGTCATAACGGATTATACAAAGTGCGATGGCAACTGTATAAAATTAACAACAGAAACAGGGCAAAAAAAATTATCGATTAACGAAAACACAATTGCGTACGGAAAAATAAAAACTGACGGTACATACGATAAAAGTGATATATCTTACTATGAAAAAGAACTAGAAAAATTTTTGACTGTAGGTGAAATTCAAATTTCAGAAGCAAATAAAGATTATTTTTCTCTTACTATACCAATTAGTTCTATATACAGTGATGAAGATTATGAAATAAAACTATTTGGACAAAAAAGCTTTACTCTATATACAGTAACTTATAATGCTAATAAATTTATAGCGACCAACAAAACAGAAAATGGAGTAACAATATCATATATTCCGGATACGAGTATTTTAACATTAAATGGCACCTGGACAAGTACAAGTATCGGTTTTGGAAAATTTTCAGATTCAATAGATGTAAATTCCACCTATAATATTACTTTAACACCTATATCAGGTAGTTATACAACAACAGCAAGTCCATATTTTGTTTTGGACATTCAAAAAAATGGAACAAATTATTCTGATAGACTAAACTTACCATCGGTTAGAAATGTATTATTTCCTGCAACTAGTAGTGTGAACATGTCTACAATTACTGTTGGTTCTAATATTTCTGATGCAAATGGCTTGTATTTCTGGATGTGGCAAAGTACTGCTAATGGTACAACTTTTAACAATTATCAAGTGAAAGTAAATATCACAAAGAAAGAAATAAAAAGTATTGCTTACAATTCTAATTACATTCTTCCATCTCCTCCAACTAGATTAGGATATACATTCGCTGGATGGTATACAGAAGAAACAGGAGGAAGTAAAGTAGATGCTAATACAAAAATGACTACTACAACTGATCATACTCTTTATGCACATTGGAACTAACAAAAAAATTTATCTTTATCTACAAAAAAAACGACAAAATTTACCATTATGAAGTAATATATTTGTTTTGGTGATAAAATGAAAAAGAAATTAAAGAAGGTATGTATGCCTTGCCTATTATCGATCATATGTGGAGCAATTTGTGGTAAATTAGTATATGGAATCTATGACAAAGAACTAGAATCAAATATTTATGGAGAAAAAATTTACCTAATCCAAGCAGGAGCCTATTCTGACTATGATAACATGGTAAAAAATACATCTCTAAATAATTACGTTTACTATAAAGATGAAGATGGTCTATTTAAATCAATTATAGGCCTAACAGAAGATTATGATAACATAGAGAAGATAAAAAATACATATTCCAAAGAAGTAATTGTAAGTGAATATTATTCAAGTGATACAGAATTAAATAAACAAATAAAAGAATTTGATAAAAAAATAAGCGAAGCAACCAGCAAAGAAGAAATTCAGACAACAGTTCTAGAAATGCTTAGTCTTTACAAAGACAAAAAAACAACATTAATACAAGTAACTTCCTAACTATTTACGGAAGTCTTTTTCTTTGATAAAATGAAAAAGAGGTGAAAAGATGTTAACTGAATTATCAATTAAAATAATAAAATGGTACCAAAAAATACCAGGACCGTGGCATAATAGCTGTAGATTTATTCCCACCTGTTCAGAATGTGCCATTGAATCTCTTTCAACCTATGGTTTTTTTAAAGGATGGTTACTAGCTATCAAAAGAATATTAAGATGTAATCCCTTTGGTAAAAGTGGTTATGATCCTGTACCAATCAAAAATAAATAAATAATGACAACATGCAATTTTAACTCTTGATATTGAATGAATAAAGCTTTATAATAATAAAAACGAAAGGAATGATAAAATGATAAAAAGAACAGTACCAATTACCTTACTAACAGGATATTTAGGCAGTGGCAAGACCACCTTGATTAATCATATACTAACCAATCAAGATAAGTATAAAATAGCTGTAATTGTAAACGATATAGGAGAAGTAAATATAGATGCCTCTTTAATAGAAAAAGGAGGGATAGTAACCGAGAAAGATGATTCCCTAGTAGCCTTATCAAATGGCTGCATCTGCTGTAACTTAAAAATGGATTTAGTAAAACAGATAACAGATATCATCAATCAAGATAAATTTGATTATATTGTAATAGAAGCAAGTGGTATATGTGAACCAATTCCAATTGCACAAACCATTACTATGATGCCAGAGATGTTTGCAAACTATATGGAACAAGATATCTGTAGATTAGATGCCGTTGTAACAGTGGTAGATGCGTTAAGATTAAAAGATGAATTCAATTGTGGAAATAACTTAAAAAAAGAAAATATTGATGATGAAGATATTGAAAAATTAATTATTGAACAATTAGAATTTTGCAATATTATTGTATTAAATAAGACTGATGATGTAACAAAAGAAGAACTAAAAGAAGTAAAAGCAGTAATCAGAAGCATTCAACCTAAAGCAAAAATAATTGAAACAAATTACGCCAACGTAGATATCAAAGATATTTTAGATACCAAACTATTTGATTTCGAAGAATCTGCAATGACGGCTGGTTGGATAGAAGCGCTAGAAAATCCAGAAGAGATGGATGAAAGTGAAGAAGTACTAGAATATGGTATTTCTACCTTCGTATATAAAAGTAGAAGTCCAATGAATAGAAAATTATTTTATGAATTTCTAAATAGTAAATGGGATAAATCTATTATTCGTAGTAAAGGAGTAGTATATTTTACAGATGAAATGCAAACTGCCTATATGGTAGAAAGCGCTGGTAACAGTAAAAATTTAGTACCAACAGGACCATGGGTAAGTGAAATGCCTGAAGACGATAAAGAATTCATTCTAGAACATAATCCAGATATTCTAGAAGAATGGGATGAAGATTACGGTGATAAAATGAATAAAATTGTTTTTATAGGAAAAAACATGGATAAAGAAGCAATTATCAACAAATTAGACAGCTTTCTAGATTTATAAAATAATTGCTATTTTCAAATATTCATGATAAAATAAACGTAGAAATATTAATTTCTACTTCATGTCCTCGTAGCTCAGCAGGATAGAGCGATCGCCTCCTAAGCGATAGGTCGTTGGTTCGATTCCAATCGGGGACGCCATATTTTATTAATAAATAATGTTCTATATAGATAAGAAGGAATGAATATGAAAGTGATAAGCATTAAAGAACCATTTGCTACATTAATAATGAATGGTTCAAAAATGATTGAAACTAGAAGTTGGAAAACAAATTACAAAGGCGAACTTTATATTCATGCCAGTGGAAAAACTCTTGCGAAAGAATATTTAAATAATACTTATGTTTTAAATTTAATAAAAGATTTAAAAATGAACTATGGAAAGATTATTTGTAAGGGAAATTTAGTAGATTGTATATATATGGATGAGCAATTCTTAAAACAAATAAAAAGTAATGAGCAAGAATATAATTTAGGTCTATATGAGTTAGGAAGATATGCTTGGATCTTCGAAGATATAGTTCCTATTCATCCTATTCCTGCAAAAGGAAAATTAAATATATGGAATTATGATGAATAATTACTAATAGCCAAAAAGTATTTGTTAAAAATGTTAATTAATATTATTATTGAAAAAAACATCTTTTACAAATGGAGATTTGCTAGTGAAAAAATAAAAATCAATATGAACAAATAAATTGGTATAAACTGCCAATTTTTTTATTTTACGGTGTATATTGTCTTTCCTAAAGTAAAATAAATTCTTCTAACAAAATTGAAAAGATAATGTATAGATATCAATTTTATGTTAATATTATTTTAGAAAATAGTTCACATGCATTTTATGTAATTGATAATATTATGTGGATAGTAATTTTTCTTAAAGGAGGTGAATCATGGAAAAGGAAAGAGGTGTCAAGGTTATTGCAATTGTTGCGTTAATGGTTGCAGTAGTAGGGTTGTCCATTGGATTCTCCGCTTTTACTAGAGATTTAAATATCAGTATTGATGACACAACAGTTAATCAAAAAAATAATTTATCAGTAGTTTTTTCTTCCAGTAATAGTACAATAGAAACTAATCAAATTAGTGGTGCAATATTACCTATTCCAACACCAACTGGTGTATCTGCGACTAGCGCTACAATTAATAACAGTGATGAAAGTGCCCCAACAATTACTGGATTATCAGCAACTTTTACTGAACCTGGGCAAAGTGCAACCTATGTATTTTATGTTCATAACAAATCTGATTATACTGCCTATTTGAGAAAAATAGAATTTGATGGAAGTAAAACATGTACAGCTACCGGGGATACCACTCAAACTACAGTAAACGCTGCTTGCGATGGAATCAGTTTGAGTATAAAAGTTGGTTCAATGAGTGAAGCTATAAAGACTACAACTTCAATTACTGGGCATGCTTTAAGCAATACTACCCCCGAAACTGTGACAGTAGTAATTGACTATGCTACTGGTAGTAAAACTGCAAACGGTGATTTTACAGTAGAATTTGGTGATATTACTCTAAACTATAACACAGTAGATGGAGAATAGAAAATATATTTACAGACACAATTACCATAAAAAACAATTGTGTCTGTAATGTATTAAACAAAATTATTTAGGAGGTTGTGGATAAATGAAAAATAGATATAAGAAACTGTTAATTTTTGAAATGATTATTTTTGTTATACTTATCTTAAATAGTTTTGTAATTAATATATTGTCAGGATATAAAATGACTATATTCTTATTTCTTTTAATATTTACTTTCAGATATTTTTTTGGATTCGAAAAAGATAGACATAGATACAAAAAAGATATGATTCTAGAAGTATTAATATTTGTAATAATTTTTTTGATTTTATATTATCTATTCGGTATAGCAACTGGCTTTGTTAAAAATGGCAATTACTACACATTATATGGTATTACAGCGTTTGTAATACCAACAATATGTTTTTGCTTTTTAAAGGAATTTCTTCGCTACGGATTAATGTGTAAAGTGGAAGAAAATAATATATTAAGTATAACAATTGTTATGTTATTTATATTTTTAGACGTGACAATTTCAATTTATCATAGCAACTTTTCAACTAATTATAATATTTTTATGTTTATTGCTTTGAATTTATTACCAGCCATTAGTGAAAACATAGTGTTTTCATACATGACATTGAAAGTTGGGTGTAAACCAATAATTATTTATGAACTTATGATAGGACTATATCAATTTTTAATTCCAATTGTTCCTAATCCAAATGAATACATTGTAGCCATTATTAGTTTTTTACTACCAATGATTTTAGGATATAGAGTTTACTTATTTTTTAAAAAAGCATCTGATGAAGAGTTGAATAGAAATTATCATAAGAAAAATAATTTATCCTTAATAATATGTTCAACTGTAGTAATGATAATAGTATACTTCACATCTGGACAATTTCATTATCAAGCATTGGCAATTGCAAGTGGAAGTATGGAATCAACCATTAATAAAGGAGATATAGTCATTATCAAAAAAATAGATGGTAACTATAATAAAATGAAATTAGGACAAATAATAGCCTACCGGAAAGATGGAGTAATAATAGTTCATAGATTAGTAGATATTATTAAGTATAAAGATAAATATTACTTTTATACTAAAGGGGACGCTAACAAAGACATGGATAAGTTTATCATAGAAGAAGATATGATTATAGGAATTGTTAATCATAAAGTACCATACATAGGAATGCCAACAGTATGGTTGAATAATTTATAAGGAGGAAAGAGTACAATGAGTAAGAATATAAAGAAAAGCAAAGATGAAGTAGAGATATTAGAAGAAGAAAAAAATAATATGTCAAAGAAATATCACAAGTATTTTGGGTATAAAAGTAGAGTTTTTATCAACTTATTCAGTATTTTAATTTTTTTATCTCTTTCTATATTTTTTTTAATAAGATCTTTTTCTATAATAAATGAACAAAATATTAATTATCGAGAAAATAGTAATTTAAACTATAAAGTTTATTTGAAAGAGAATCCTTTTTATGAAAGTGAATATCTCGAAAAAGATATGATTTATATTGCTAGCTTAATCAAAAAAATAGATATAGACTTTGACTATACCTTCAATATAGATAAAATTAGTAATATAACCTTTGATTATGATATAATTGGAAAGCTAGTAATTACTGATAGTAATGGAACTAATACTTTCTTTGAAAAAGAGTACGTATTACTAGATAATGTGAATGAAACTGTAAATAATAAAAATGAACATAAAATTAAGAAGAGTGTAACTATTGATTATGATGAGTATAACAGTATAGCCAACAGTTTTAAAGCTAGCTATGGAGTAGATACAGCAAGTAATCTTATCGTTTACTTAAGAATAAATGAACATAGTAATGCAGACAATGACTTTTCTTTCAATAATAATAGTACCATGACACTTTCTATACCATTGTCTGAAAGGGCAATTAACATAAAAATGGATTATAAAGAAGTAAATGAATCAAACAGTATCATTGATGATTCGATAATTGTTGTAAATAATTACTTCTATACTGCTATTGGCATAATATTTACCATTTTAACTATCATATTTGTAATTAAATTATTAAGATTATTATTTTTATCAATAACTAAGAAATCAAGTTATGATAAATATATTAATAGAGTATTGAATGAATATGACAGATTAATCGTAGAAACATCTACAGCACCAGATCTAAAAAATGCAAGAATTATTAAAATTAACAAATTTGAAGAATTATTGGATGTCAGAGATAATTTAAAATTACCAATTAAATATTACGTAGTAAATAATCATCAAAAATGTAATTTCTATATAAATCATGGTGATGAATTATATCTATTAGTTATCAAGGCAATCGATATTGAGGAAAGAAAGTAATGAAAACTAAATTAAAGTTTATTCCTTTATTAATACTGCTAATAATAATAACTTTAAGCATTGGGTATTCAGCATTTAACAAAAATTTAATTGTCAGTGATATTGGCGCAGAAGTAAGAATCAAAGCCGATATTAGAATTAGTGGCATTAGTATAGATAATACTAATAATGTAACAAGTTACTACGAAAACTATGATGTTCATAGTGTTAGTAGTAAGGTTCAGCTACCAAGTACAAACTCGGAAATAACCTATAAAATCAGTGTTACCAATTTTGGAAGTGCCAATATGGGAATATATACCATAAATGGACTTCCAAATAATTTGGAATATACACTGTCTAACTACCAACTAAAAGATAAAATATGTGATACAAATAATAACTGCAATTTAGGAATCACTAAAGAATTTTATATCACCATTAAATATACAGAAAATGGTTATAACGAGGAAAATGTAGATTATAATATTAATTTAGATTTTGACTTTAGGCAAATATATACTATTTCATATACACTTAATGGTGGTACAAATCCTGATAAACAAAAAAGCGAATTTATTGATGGAGAAGAAATCGATATATTATCTCCTACCAAAAATAATTCTATATTTGATGGATGGTATGAAGAACAGGATTTTAGTGGTAATAAAGTGAGTGTAATATCCAACAGACACAACGATATAGAATTATATGCCAAATGGAATTATATTATATATTTTCAACTACCACCAGATTGGAAAGGAACTAATGTAAATATATACTTATATAATGGAGATAAAGTAAATGCATCATGGCCAGGTAAGAATACAACATTAATAAATTCAGAATTAAAAATATATTCTTATACCCTTTCTGAAGAAGAAATTGATGCTTATGAGAAAATAATCTTTACAAATATAGGTAGTAGTACTGAAAAATCAGCACGACAAACTATAGACTTAGAATATACACCAAATTTGATTGGTAAAATTTTTGTACCAGAATTGTACTCTTCTGATAATGAAACAAGAGTATTTTCAACCGAATACAATAGTATTGCCCCTAATCTATATCTTTGGTTCAGAAACGCAAGTGGAAATGATACCCCATGTGGTAGTTGGCCTGGAACACAGATGACCGATAGAATTAGTGGAAATGGGTATCAAGCAATTATTAATCGTAATAATTGTAATATGATGATTTTCAATGTGAATGGTATTCAGACGGAAGATTTACAGGTCACAGCATATCAAGATTTAACATATCAGATAATAAGTTGGAAAAATCAAAAAATTACAAGATTTTATTATTTAGGAAGTTGGCATAATTACGAAGATTGGTTAGACTCCGAATATGATGTTTGGAAACAGGGGGACTACATTAGCTTTCAACAGGCTAAAGAAAAATTTGGCTATTAAAATTTAAAGTATTATTATAATAGAGTTTAGAGAAAAAAAGTAAAAAAAGATATCTATTAAAAAATCCAGTCAAAAATTTTGGTTCTTCACGATTTAGTGGGGAGTTTTAGTAACATTTCTTCACGAACTGGTGGGGAGTGGCATAGGGTTAAGGTTAAGGCTAATTATTTATCCTTAACCCTTTTCAATTATGTATAAAACTTTTAATTTAATCAATGGTAAAATTAATTCGCTATGCTCACCATTGACAAAATTAAAAGTTTTATTATTTTCAAAAATAACAAATTATGAAATTTATAAAAATTTCAAAAATTAAGGTTCAACAGCAACAAAAAAATGGGTATTAAAAATATTTCACTTAAAATACCTGTTTTTGTCTTTTATTATAATAGTTTGCAAAAATTTGGCTCCCTACTAAAAATTGTTGAACCAAAATTTTTGACTGGATTTTTAGATTTCAGAAAAATTATTCAAAATCAAAAAAGAAATATCACTTTTGGTTTCTTTGATCTTTATTTGAGGTTCAAGATCCTTTAAATTTGGAGAATCAGAAGAAGAAAGTATTGCTCTTTTTGATATTTTGTTGTTGATAATCTAGCACTATTTATAAAGGTATATGTTTACATTGAGCAAAATATTTTTATAGAATGATACTTAAGTATTGTGTAAAAAAATCATACAAAAATCAAAAAAATGTTGACAAAACAAAGAAAATAACTATAATAGTAAACACTCTGGTGATACTATGAAGAAAAAATAAAAAGAATATTGTTACTTTTAACAATACTAATCGTATCAGTAATAGTTCTTAATATTTATGAAAATAACAAAAAAAATATAACAAACAGATAATAAATGGAAAGAGCATATCGACGAATCTAGTAGATGGAAAAGTTATCAATATTATGTCAAAAAGAAAAAAGATTTACTTATAATAAATATTGATGGATGACTGAAAAAAAGATATAAGTATGTCGATTAATAAAATGTATATAAAATTCACTATAAATAAAAAATAAAAATATAACTACTTGATAATAAAAATAGTATTAACTAGCAGAAATTTAATATATAAAAGAAAAGGAGTGAAAAGATCATGAAAAGAATAAATGGTAGAAGAAAAATTAATAAAATTTTATCGATTTTTGCGATTTTTGTTTGTGTTTTCCTAATTTATGGAATTTGGCAAAATGTACAAGCAGAAGATACTAATGGTAAAATTGAACTTACAAAAACTGCTACCAAAACTTATGAAGGGGCAGATGAAAATAATGAAGAAGAAGGGAGGGTTACACAAGTAAGCTTAAATGTGAACGCTAATCCATATAGTATATCTGAAGAAACAATGCCGGAATTGGATATTATTTTGGTTGTTGATGGTTCCGGTAGTATGAAGTACAATGTTAGTGGTAGTCAGAATAATAATGTTCCTGAAAGTGAGCAAAGAATTACTCTTGCTAAAGAAGCAGCAAAGAACTTTGCCGAAACATTAATGGATAGTAGTTGTACTAGTACGAAAGATGCAAACGGAGAATGTAAAGTTCGTATTGGTGTAATTGAGTTTGGAAGTGATATCAAGAATACACAAAATTTAACGGGAGTTCAATCTAATATCACAGGCACAAATGGAAGTATATCAAAATGGAATGCTAATGGTGGTACAAATTTACATGCCGGTATTCAAGCAGCTAATACTATGTTTCAAAATTATGGAAGAAGTAGTGCAAAAAAATTAGTTATTTTCTTAACAGATGGTATTCCTACATACTTTTATTACAAAAATAGCTCTGGAAATAATGTTATAGCTGGTTCAGGTAATGCTGATGATGCAAAACGTGTTTGCGTTGCTTATGATAGATGGGGATATTGTGATAAATATCAATATATTAAACCATCCGAAGCTGCTAAAGCAGAATTAAATGATTTAAAGAATACATATTCTAATGCTGATGTTTATGCAATTGCTTTTGGAGATGAAGATGCATTTAGTTCATTAGAAAATATCAATCCAAAAGATACTACTTCCACAAATCATACATATGAAAATTATAAGGCTTTATCTGGAAAAGAGTTAAAGAATAAATTTAAAGATATTGCAGAAAGTGTTAAAAATGCAATTGGTACAAATAGTATTGTAACTGATATTATTCCAATGGAATTTCAATTAACAAATGCTTCTAAGGAATTATTGGAGTCAATGGAAGGTGTAACACTAGAAGAAATAGAAGTTAAAAATGAAGATGGAACAGTTATAGGAACAAAAACAAAAATTACTTGGGATATTGGAACCATTAATGCTAATAATCCTATTAATCTAACTTATGAAGTGGAAACATTGCCAGAATATTATGGAAGTATTTATACGAACGAAACTGCTATCTTACACACAAAAGTTGAAGAAGATAATCCATATTATGATAATACTGATTTAGATCTTGAATTTGATCGACCAATTACATTGATTCCTATTTTTGTAAATGATGATCATTATGACGATGATAAGTTCAAAAGTTATCAAGATTACAATGGTACAACTATTAAGGGAATATCTATTTTAAATAATGATAATAATAAAGATGAAAATAGAAGAGTTGCTGCTGATACCATCCTTAATGATACAATAATAATTAATACTAATGAAACTGTGGTAATGACTTCTGACAACATTTATAAGATCTACAAAGATAGTAAGTTACAAGGTACACTCGTTATGAATAATGATGGAACATTTACCTTTGATGCAGAAGAAGGGATAAGTGGAGAAGTAACATTTACTTATTATATTAAAACTACTGTTAGTCCTGCTATCAAAGTTGGTAATAATATCATTACGGAGGTAAGGAGTAAAAATGCCATTGTTACTTTAAATATTAAAGAGCGTG
>CACXEZ010000029.1 GCA_902766815.1 uncultured Erysipelotrichaceae bacterium
ATTAGCTAGTGAAAATGGAGTTAGAGTAGATGTTGAAGGCTTTAATGAATGTTATAGACAACATCAAGAAAAATCAAGATTAGGTGCCGAGAAAAAATTTAAAGGTGGATTAGCTGATTCAACAGTGGAAACTGCAAGACTTCATACTGCTACACATTTATTAAATGGAGCTTTAAGAAAAGTATTAGGAGATGAAGTAGTACAAAAAGGAAGTAATATTACTGCTGAAAGATTAAGATTTGATTTTACTCTTGATCGTAAGATGACTCCTGAAGAATTACAACAAGTCGCTGATATTGTTAATGAGGCAATTGATTTAGATATACCGGTTATTTGTGAGGAAATGACTTTAGAAGAGGCAAAGGCTAAAGGAGCAATTGGAGCTTTTGGTGATAAATATGGTGAAAAAGTAACTGTTTATACTATTGGTGATTATTCAAAAGAAATTTGTGGTGGTCCTCATGCTAAAAGTACTGGTGAGTTAAAAAATTTCAAGATTTTAAAAGAACAAAGTTCATCTGCAAAAGTTAGAAGAATAAAAGCTGTTGTTGATTATAAGTAGTTTAATAGTTTATACTTAGATAAAGAATAGAAAAGTAGGAGAGTTTTATGAAATTGTTTTTAAATGGTGGAGGTTGTGGAAAGCAAACTGTTTTAACTTATAGGGAGATAAATAAAATAATAGACCATAATAAACCGGTATTATATATTCCACTTGCTATGGATGAGTCAGAACATCCATATGATGATTGCTATGAATGGATAAAAGGTGAAATATCAGTAATTGATATTCCTTCTATTGAAATGGTTAGATCATTTGATGAACTTGCAGAAAAAGAATTTAATAGTTATTCATTAATATTTATTGGTGGAGGAAACACTTATAAATTACTAAATGGTATTAAATCTTCTAAGAGTTATGAAAAATTTATTGATTATATTGAAAAAGATGGAATAGTGTGTGGTAGTTCAGCAGGTGCTGTTATATTTGGAAAAGATATTAATTCAATAGAGGTAATGGATGTAAATAATGTTAATATAAAAGATACAAGTGGATTTAATATGTTAAATGATATTTCATTATTTCCACATTATACAAATTATAGATCAAAATATAGTGAGGAAGAAAACAAAAATTTAACAAAAAAATATACAGATTTTGTAATTAAATATACAAAGAAAAAAGAAAAAGTAATTGCGTTTCCAGAAGAAGATACTATATTTTTTGATGGAAAAGATATAAAAGTAATTGGAGATAGACCATATTACATATTTGAAAATGGTAATAAAAAAGAAATATTAGTTAATTAATATTTCTTTTTTTTAATGTTTTTGATTTTTCATATTTACTTTGTTTATCTTCTAGAACTGTTTCCATTAAGTTAGATAATTCTTCTGTAGGAATATTATAATCATAATAGATATCTATATTGTTGTATACTTCACTTATTATTGTAGAAATTGTTTCAATATTTCCTATTAATGATAAGTTTGTTAATGGAATAATTCTTGAGTTTTTAAATGCTGTTGTTTGAATTTGTTCTTTTTCAAAACATTTAATATTTTTCCTACAAGCAGGACAAATATAATTACCATCAATCATCATTTTCTTTGGATAATTATCAGTATACTTAAATACTATTTCGTGAGAACATTGATTTTTTATTAAATTCTTTTTTTTGCTTGATTTTTCTAATTCATCTTTTAATCTTTCAATTTCAGTTCTTATATTTTTTGCTTCTTCAAATATTTTTATTGTTTCCATATATGGCTCCTCATTATTTAAAATTAATTTTTTCTTCATAAATAAATCCCACTTTACAATTCTATTATAGCATTTTTTCTATTTATTAAAAAAAAAGTGACACCATCTCGCGACGGTGTCTTCAGGGGGTCGCGATTTAATAGACCTTTTGCTTATTAAATCTTGTTAAATCAATATAATCGTTAACCCTCTATATTATAATTTTTTACAATTTTTTAAGTTTTTTTACTATTTATAGAACCTAAATAGAACCTAAATCTAGTTATTGACATCAAACATATATTTGGTATACTAATATTGGAACATTTAGTTGTTGAGTGTCTACCTCCAAGCCAACATAGAGAGGAGGTTTGAGAGAATGAAAAAACGTGAATACAACATAAAGTTGCTTCGCTA
>CACXEZ010000030.1 GCA_902766815.1 uncultured Erysipelotrichaceae bacterium
AATTAAGATATTACCTTATCAAGAGTTGATGAATTCTGATGAATTTAAAAATTGGGAAAACAATCATTCTGTTGATGAAAATGTATTATTATCATCTAATGTTCTTGTTGGTCTTTATTCTAGTTTATCTTGGAATAAGTATTGTGAACAAAAAGATATTAGTCCAGCTGATTTTATAAAATATATATTGGAGCATGATGATTATCGTAAAAATACAGATTTATTAAGCGAAGAAAATTTTACTGTTGCAAATTTAGAAAATTTAATCGAGGCTTCTAATACTAATCCTGATTTGCTCAAAGGATATAATTATATTTATTATAATGAAGGAATAGAGGCAGCTAATCAATACTTGTATGATATAGAAGAAGAAATTAATAAAACAATTGCTATAGAACATGTTAAGGAGTTTCAAAAACATTTAAATGATGGTGATGGTGTGTTAGATGCTGCAGATAGGGCTTTAACTATTACTGGAAAAGGATTGGGGGATGGTGTTCAGCAATTTTCTAATGGTTTATTATCTTGGTTTTCTGATGATAGAAATAGAACTGTAGCTGATTTTGAAACGATGTATATTGGTATGTTGTTGCAGCCGGAGGATATAAAACATCGAGCTGGGTTAATTAATGAAGATGGAACTAGTAATTATGATATTGATTTTTCTAAAGATTATAGTGGTAAATTAGATATTAGTGATAATATTTATGAGATAAGTACAAGTATGGGGAATATGTTACCTAGTATGGCTTTATCTATTGTAAATCCATATCTTGGTACTGTTAGTATGGGAGTGTCTGCTGGAGGTAATGGTTATCCTCAAAGAATGGTAGAAGGTAGTGATGAAGGAACAGCCTTGTTATATGGTATTTTATCTGGGTTATCAGAAGCAGCATTGGAAAGAGCATTAGGTACTTTGCCATTTATTGGAAATGAAGAGAATGCTGTTAGGACTCTTAAAGATTTAATTTTAGCAATGCCAAAGGAAGCGTTAGAAGAAGGAGTACAAGAGGTATTTGATATTGCATTATCTTATGCATTGTATGGTGAAACAGTTACGTTTGAAGAGGTGTTGCAAAGGGTAGGTAAGAGTGCTTTATATGGAGCAATTACTACTGGTATTATGAATTTACCTGGGGTTACAGTTAATACTGCTGGAAGGATAATAGCGAATACTTCTGATGTAGCGTTAAAGACTAAAATAATGGAAGTGGCTTCTAGGTATGGTATTAATATGACGGATGTAGATGTACAGAGCTATATAAATGAAAATATAGATTTAGAGCAAAATAATATTACTTCTCAGCATAATAATTTTGGTATTTTGGGAAAAGATGAAAATGGAAATTATCAATTGCCTAAACCAGTTCAGGATTTTTATTCTAAAATTGATGAAAAAATATTATCGAGTTTTACGAATGGTTTAAATAGGCAATGTACATATGAACAATCTAAGATGTTAGAGAGCTTGTTTTATAGTAATTCTGATAATATTATTGGTGTTCATGTTATAGGTGATTATCAATCAATAATTATTGATAATATATTACAACAAGGTATAAAATTAACAGGTAAAACTTTGCAAGGGTCTTCAAACTCATCTATTGATATTGAACAAAATGTTGCTTTGTATGATGTTTCTAATCCAGAGCATTATGCGGCATTTTTATCGAATGTTGTTTTTGCCTTTGATTCTAATGCTAGTGGTTCCCAAAATGTTAGTGGGCTTTTACCAGCAGGTGCAGTAATTATTTCTATTCCAAACGAAATAATAGGTGATCCATCATCCTATACGTATACAAATGAATATGGGGAAGTTTTTATAAGGCCGGAATTTATTGTAGCAGATGTTATAACAGATCCGGATAATAATTTTCAAATAAATTTTCAAGGTCAAAATAATATATCAATTAATGCGAGTCAAAACGGTATGGATAATTTGATAAATCCTGATGAATATGCTGGTATGTCAAATCTTGAGTATGAAGTTTATTTGGAAAAAAAGGTTGATGAAAATCCCATGGTAATTTTTGATAAGAATATTGGTCAAGATGTGAGAAGTGATGTTATATTATTTAATAGAGCATTAGCCAATCTGATTGGAAATAATATAGATGTTGGAGCGGAAAATTTTAGAAGTATAATGCCAAATATTTTTTATTTGATTCATAATTCAGAAGTGGCGTTAAATTATTTTAATAATCATGTTGACATGTATAATGTTACTAGTGATGAGATTATGCCGATCTTAAATGAATATCAGGCTATGTATATGGTTGATAATAAAATATATACTTCAGATAACAGTCAAAGTTTGATGGAAATTTTAACAGATTTTGATGATAGTTCACGTGATTGTAAAAAAATATTTACTGATAAATTTAGACAATTATTGGAAGCTCAGAGTGTTTTTTCGCAAAATCCTCTTGATGATGATTATAGTATTGGACAAAAATTTTCTGAAAAAATTCGCAAAATATTAGATGTTTCTATTTCGGAAATATTAAATAATAATATAAACTTAACTAACGAGGAATTTAACGATTTAGTTTCTAATATTTCTTATGGAACAATTTTTCAAAATGGTGAGCAATATCGAACATTTATAGATAATCATATTGAAGATAATGGTTTATATAATATAAGATACAATTTTAAACTTCCAGATGATGTTTTGCAAAAATTGCCAGTAGTTAATTTAAAAAAAAGAGTTGATTTTTTTAGTCAATTTGATTCTGATAATAAATCATTTTTTGGAGCTAATCAAGATGCTGGTAATGTGTTATTGAATTTTGGTATTATTGAATCATCTGAATTTAAGAGATTAAAAAATAAATTAGTATCTCAAGGTATGAGTAATATAGAGGCGGAAAAGACTTTAAGATTTATGAATTCAACTGGAATTTGTACCTATGCTGATATAGCAAATATTATATTTTTAAATTATAAAGACAATCCGCAACAGTTTGAAAAAGATTTTGGATATAGTATGTATACCAAAGTAAAAGGAAAAAATAGATTAAATTCATCAGAACTTCTTTTAGATATGTTTACTTATTTAAATAGTAATAAATATAACGCGGAAGATACTAGAATTTTCAATTATGATGATGGAAGATTATCAATTAATAATTTTGATACAAAAAATCAAGTATATTGTAGTTCTGGTATTTTGGGAATTAGTGAAACTGTTGTAAATAGTTTTTTACATTCTAAATCAGAAACATTAAATTTTGTAGTGGATGATGTGATTAATCATTTTACTAATCAAGAAAAATATGATATTAAACTGTTAAAAGATACAATTAATCAAAATTTATCTCACGGTAATGAAATAGGTCTAGGGGTATTTTATGAAAAAGAACAAGGAAAATCAAAGCAAAATAAAATTAGACTATACTCAGGTGATACAATAAAAAACGAAACACTTTCCTTTCATACCACTATATCATCTGGTCATGCAATAACTGTGCTAGGAACGAATGAATATGGGGTTGTTGTTAGTAGTTGGGGAGAGATGTGGACAATACCTTATCAAGATTTGTCAAATGGAATATTTACTATGAGTATTACAAAATTTAATATGGGAGGAGTGAAATGATGAATAAAAAAATTGATGAAATTATGTTTTGTACTAAAAGTCCAGAAGAAAGTATAAATTTTTATAATACTCTAAATACAGTTGAAAAAAATAATTATTTACAATTGTATCAACTATATAGTAATTTATTGAATGCTTATATGATTAAAATATTAGATTTAAGGAAGTATGATGAAACAATTACAACTAGTTCTAATAAATTTAAAAAAATAAATGAAGAGGATATGGATTTATATCAATTTTTAGCTTCAGATTTTCTAAATTATTTTTATATTAGAAATAATATTTATTTGGAAAGACTAAGTCAAGAAGATATTAATTATTTATTTAATCTTTTAAATACAAAACAATATGAACTTACAGATAATACTATAGAATTTATAAAAAGAACATATAAATTATGTGTAAGTGAAACTATAGGCAGTAATGAATTTGTGAATTATGGTTCGGATGCTGTTCAGTTTTATAGACCAATTAATTCACTTATCATTGGTTTTAGGTTTGATGATTTTTATGTAGAAGATAATCAAGCAGATGAAATGTGGAATATTATGAATGACAGAAGAAAAGAAGAAGTAAAAAACGTTTTTATTCAAATGCAAAAAGAGTTAGAAAATAAACTTGATATTCCTATATCAATTATACAATATGATGAATTTAGTGTAAAAAAAGCATTAGATGAAAAACATTTATAATGAGTTGTTAATGGATATTATACCTTAGGTAAAAAAGTAAAATAAAGGGTGAGAAGTATGGCTGATAAGATAAGAGCATATAGTTATGACAATAGTAATAATGATTATGGTTCTTTAAGGACAGTAATAAATTCTGATAAAGATAATAACATTAATTCTTATACTAATATTTCTAATGAAGTTGAAGAAATGGTATTAAATGATATTAATCAGTATATTTCTGAATATGGTACTGTATTAAACAATTTTAATAATGATGAAATAGATTATCAGAAAAAAGTGAAGAATGCTGAAGAGTATAAGATGAATCAAGAGAATACTTTAAATACAATTAAAAGGATTAGAGATGATATTGCTAAGATTGTAAAAGAAAGCACTCGTGATGATATTGATATTGTTATTTCACAATATCAAAGTGATTTGATGATGGATGAACAAGCTATTAGTGATTATAAGTCTCAGTTGTATGATTATTATAGTATCAGAATTCGGGATGGTATGAATTATAGTGATGATGATCAGCTTCTTTTAGATAATATTTCGTTAGAAGAGTTAGATAATATGACACAGGATGAATTTATAGATAAAGTATGTGAATGTCTTCCTGATGAGAGAGAAAAGTTTAATTCAGTTGTGGATTCTTATTATGCTAAATATGAAAATAGGTTTGATGATATTTTAAGTGCTTTAAATCAAAATGATTATAATTTTAGTAATATGGATGAATTAATTCAATATTTTGATATGTTGTCACAATATGAAGAGGTGACTGAATTTCAACTTAAGAATGTAGAAAATTTAATTAAGATATTACCTTATCAAGAGTTGATGAATTCTGATGAATTTAAAAATTGGGAGAATTCTGATAGAAATATAGATGGGTTAATGTTAATGTTGGCTACTCCAAGTGGACATGGTGTTGAGTCTGTTAATTATAATGACTATATTAATAAAACAGGAAATAATATTTCTCCTGTTGATTTTGTCAAATTAGTACATGATGAATTAGACTCTCGTTTATATCCATTTATTCAAATGGATTCTGCCAATGGACAATTATTAAGTAATTTGATAGAGTCTTCTAATATTAATCCTGATTTGCTCAAAGGATATAATTATATTTATTAT
>CACXEZ010000031.1 GCA_902766815.1 uncultured Erysipelotrichaceae bacterium
CAAAAACTACATACAAATTCTAGTTTCTTTTTTTAAAGTCCCTTCCATATCAATTTCTTGTTTAATAATATTTACCATTAAATCATCTCTTCATCTAACACAACAAAAGATCAATTCCATTTCTAGAATTGATATTTATTAGTAAAGTTGAAACAATATTCAACCAGATTCTTCAATGGTGCCGTAACGGTGAATTGAACACCGATTAAAGCCTTACCATGGCCTCGTAATACCATTATACTATTACGGCATTAAATGGTTCTATTAAAACCATATTAATTTTATATATACGATAATCGCTACGATTACTCTGTAAAAAGCAAATACTGAAAAGTCATGTTTCTTTATATATTTTAACAAAAATTTTATACATAGCACTCCTATTATAAATGAAGTTGCTACGCCTACAATCACTTCCATACTCATTTCTAAATCTTTAATTTTTAAGACTGTTGCTCCAGCAATGATTGGTACTGATAACAGAAATGTAAATTTGGTAATAGCTTCCCTACTCAACCCCATCAATCTTCCTGCTAAAATAGTTGTTCCACTTCTCGAAAAACCAGGAAACACAGCGAATGCTTGAGAACATCCGATTAAAAAAGATTGTTTTAACGTAATATCTTCAAATTCTATTTCATTATTCTTATAATGTTTACTTGCCCAACGATCGCCTACATAGATTAATACTCCCATGATTGCTAAGAACAATGCAATTAACCATATTTGGTTTCTGAAAAAATCTTCAATAATGTCGTCTAAAAGAAAACCAACTATAGCTGCTGGTATAGTAGCAATTACTAAATACCAAAATATCTTTCCTTCTTTTTTCTTCCTTTTCTTCTTGGTTGTCATATTATAAATAGCACCAATAAATAGATTCCACCATTCTTTAAAGAATATCACTAGTACTGCAAGTAATGTTCCAAAATGTAGTGCAATATCAAATGCCATTGATGATTCTTTCCAACCAAGTAAGAATGGAACTAATATTAAATGAGCAGAAGAAGAAACCGGTAGAAACTCCCCTATTCCTTGTACTATTCCTAAAATAATACTTTGAATTAATGTCATTTCTATCCCTTCTTTCTTTTGTAGATTTATTATAACAAAAAAGAAAATAAAAGTAAATATGGTTTAAAAATAATGTCAAAATATTTCTATTCACGTAAACTATATTAGATATGTAAAGGAGGTTAAAATTATGTATTACTACGGTGGATATAGTGGTGGTGGTTACAATAATTCTTGTTGCTGCAACAATATGAGTTATCCTATGTATGGTGGCTATGGTTATGGTGGTACAGGATACGGTGCTGCTATTATACTAGTGTTATTTATTCTTCTTGTAATTATTATAGGTACTAGAATCACTGTCTAATAACTTGGAAAAGAGAAAATCTCTTTTCTTTTTTCATCATTTGTGGTAATATATATTCACAAAGGAGTGATTTTATGCTTAAAACATCAGATATATTAGATGAATCTGACTCTAGATTAAGAGATAGAAATGTCGAGGTAACTTTTCCATTAAAGAGAGATGAAAAAAAAATCATCCATGATATGTTAGAACATTTATACCTTTCTCAAATAGAAGAACAAGCTAAAAAATATCATTTAAGACCTGGTATGGGATTAGCAGCTCCCCAAGTGGGAATTAATAAAAGATTTTTTGTTATCTGTCACGAGGAAGAAGAAGGGGTATTTAAAAATTACGTATTAATTAATCCAAAGTTAGTTTCTAATTCTGAGGAATTGATTTATGCTAGCGGTGGTGAAGGATGTTTAAGCGTTAATCGTGAGGTCGAGGGAATTGTTCCAAGGTATGCTCGAGTGACTTTTGAAGGTTATGATGAAGATGGTAATAAGATTAGGTATCGTGCTAGAGAAGAATTGGCTATTGCTTTCCAACATGAACTTGATCATTTAAATGGTGTTTTATTTTTTGATCATATTGATCCTAAGAATCCATATAAAAACATGGAATATATGCGAGAGATTTAATCTCTTTTTTTAATTCCATGTTAATTCACTGTCATCTTCATTATCTATTATAGAAAAAATATAGTCTTTAGTCTGGCAACTATACCAAACTGTCACATAACTATTATTTAAGTCCAAAGTTTTACTACTGTTCATAGGATTTTTAATAGGTTGTTTTATATAATCCTTTTTAACTAAAACACTTATAGGTAATTTACTATTAATATCATCAACAATATCAGGAACTTTTTTTACAATTCTTTGGTTTTTATCATTACAACTACCGCTAGTATCAATTACTATTTCATAGCGATAATCTGAAAAATAATTTTTAGCTGCTATAATAATATTGTTTTTTAACTTTTGATAACTATCTGCTTTATTTTTAGTAATCAAACTGTTTACACTGGGTACTATGATAGCTGCTAATACTCCGAGTATCACCACAACTGCTAAAATTTCAATTAAGGTAAATCCTTTGCGATTAAGCATATTACACTTCTTCCTTTCTTATATAACAAAACCCTTATAAAATAAGGGATTAATTTTAAATGGTTGCCCCAGTTCG
>CACXEZ010000032.1 GCA_902766815.1 uncultured Erysipelotrichaceae bacterium
GCCTTGCCGGCCATAGGCATCTAAAAGTTGAAAAAAAATCCCGCAAATGCTTAAATTATTTTGAGACATTTTCAAAAACTATTGACATAATTATCATATTTATCCCTCTTAATATAATAAATGCTTAAAACTACTTTGTGTTACAACTTGTCCAAAACATAATAAATTATATGAAAAGAAACTAATGAATATTACTTCAAAAACTTGTAATTTACAAAATTCATCGCTATAATAATTGAAAAGGAGGAAAACATGTTAAATAACGTACTAGAAAATATCTCTTTAGAAAAATTTGAACCAATAGTCATTGGCTGCTCTACAGGTCCAGATTCAATGGCGCTTCTTCATTATATGAAAGAAAATACTGAAAATAAAATTATTTGTTGCCATATCAATCACAATGTAAGAAAAGAAAGCATAGAAGAAGAGAACTACCTAAAAAACTATTGTCAAAAAGAATCCATCATTTTTGAAAGTATGAAAATAGACAATTATAAAGAAAATAACTTTGAAAATGAAGCCAGAAAAAAAAGATACAACTTCTATGAACAAACACTAAAAAAATATCATTCTAAATACCTATTTCTAGCTCATCACGGAGATGACTTAATTGAAACAGTACTAATGAAAATAGAAAGAGGCTCCAACCTAGAAGGATATGCAGGTATAAAAGAAATATCAAAACACAAAAATTACTATATTATAAGGCCATTCTTAAAATTTACAAAACAAGATCTAATAAATTACGTTAACAAAAACAATATAAAATATTATATTGATCATTCAAATAATGATGAAAAATATACTAGAAATAGATACAGACATCATATTCTTCCATTTCTAAAAAAAGAAGATCCAAATATACATAAAAAATATCTTAATTATTCATATACATTACTAGAATATTATGAATATATAAACGATGAAATATCATCGCTATATAACATCATCATTAAAAATAATAGTATAGATTTAATAGAATTTAAAAAATTACATCCATTCTTACAAAAAAATATTCTCTATAAACTATTAATAAACTACTATAATAATCAATCAAATATCATAAAAAATAAACATATAGATTCTATACTAAATCAAATCAACAGTAAAAAACCAAATCTATCTATAAATTTACCAAATAATATAATATGTCAAAAAAGTTATGAAACCCTAACCATTAAAGTAAAAAAAGATAACAATCCAAAAAATTATAAGATTCCACTAGAAAACTATAACGAAATAGGAAACATAATAATTAAAAAAATTGATTTCACTGATACAGACGGTAATGATGTCTGTAGAATTAATTCAAAAGATATTAAAATGCCATTATATTTAAGAAACAAAAAAAATGGAGATGTCATTTATCAAAAAGGAATGAAAGGTAAGAAAAAAGTAAAAGAAATATTTATTGAAAACAAAATACCAATACACATAAGAGATACTTACCCTCTCCTAGTAGATAACAATGACGAAATAATTTGGATACCATGCTTAAAAAAGTCCAAATTTAATAAACAAAAAAACGAATTTTATGATATAATACTAAATAGCTGTGAAAAGGAGGAAAAAAATGAACAGTAAATCAGTAAAAAAAGGGTTATTTCCATATATATTTCTCTTCGTTTTTATCATAGTTTGCTTACTAATATTTAATAATTTTAATAATACAGTAAATGAACTAAGTTATGATAAATTTATAGAAGAACTAGAAAAAGATCAAATTACAGAACTAAACATAGTTCCAAAAACAAGAAGTGAAACCTACGAAATAACTGGAAAATTAAAAGAATATGATGAAACAGAAACATTCAAGTTAATACTACCAATGTCAGATGAATTTTTATCAAAAATAACAGAAGCAGCAGATAAAAAAGAATTTACCTTACAAGTAGAAAAAGATCCAGAAGCTTCTGAATGGCTTGCAGTACTAGTAGAAGTGGTTCCGTTAGTACTATTAGTAGGAGCTACATTCTGGCTATTTACAAGACAAATTGGTGGAAATAATAAATCTATGGATTTTGGAAAATCAAGAGCAAAATTACTAGAAGATGGAACAAAAACCAATTTCAAAGATGTAGCAGGACTAACCGAAGAAAAAGAAGAAGTAAAAGAATTAATTGACTTTTTAAGGAATCCTAAAAAATTTCAATCAATGGGAGCAAGAATTCCAAAAGGGGTTTTATTAGTAGGGCCTCCAGGAACTGGTAAAACATTACTAGCAAGAGCCGTAGCAGGAGAAGCCAAAGTGCCATTCTACTACATTAGTGGTTCCGATTTTGTAGAGTTATTTGTAGGTATTGGTGCATCTCGTGTAAGAGATATGTTCAAACAAGCAAAAATGAATGCACCTTGTCTAATATTCATAGACGAAATCGATGCTGTTGGTAGACAAAGAGGAACTGGTTTAGGTGGAGGACACGATGAAAGAGAACAAACACTAAACCAATTATTAACTGAAATGGACGGTTTTGGACCAAATGAAGGAATTATTGTAATAGCAGCAACAAATAGACCAGACGTTCTAGATCCAGCATTACTGAGACCAGGAAGATTTGATCGTCAAGTAACCGTTGGTCTGCCAGATAAAAATGCTCGTGAAGAAATCTTAAAAGTTCATGCTAGAAACAAAACTCTAGATAAAGATATAACACTAGAATACCTAGCAAAAAGAACACCAGGATTTAGCGGCGCCGATTTAGAAAACTTACTAAATGAAGCAGCATTACTTACAGTAAGAAGAAACAAAAAAGCCATTACAATGGAAGAAATTGACGAAGCAACAGACAGAGTAATCATGGGACCAGCGAAAGTAACAAAAAAATATACAGAAAAAGAAAAAAGATTAGTTGCTTATCATGAAGCAGGACATGCTGTAGTGGGATTAAAACTAGAAGGAGCAAACGATGTTCAAAAAATAACAATTATCCCTAGAGGGCAAGCCGGTGGATATACCATGATGACACCAAAAGAAGAAACATTTAATTACACAAAAGATGAATTATTAGAATCAATCAGTGGCTTATTAGGAGGACGTGTAGCCGAAGAAATAGAATTTAACGAAATAACCACAGGAGCTCATGACGATTTCAAGAAAGCCACGAAAATCGCAAGAAGTATGGTAACAGAATATGGAATGAGCAAACTTGGTCCAATGATGTTAGAAGAACCATCTGGCAATACCTTCTTAGGAAGAGACTATACAAAAAATAGAAACGTATCTGATATTGTAGCCCATGAAATTGATGAAGAGATGCGTCGTATTATCAATGAATGCTATGAAAAAACAAAGAAAATCATCAAAGAAAACAAAGACTTATTAGACTTAATAGCAAAAACATTACTGGAAGAAGAAACAATTACAAAAGAACAAATTGATTATCTAGTAGAACATGGTCATCTTCCAAAAGAAGAAAAAGAAAAAACCACTGAAGAAGCATCTTCTACAAAAACAGAAAAAAAAGAAAAAATAAAAAAATGATAATTAGAGTCAAATCTAACTATCATTTTTTTATTTCATTCTTAGAATAATTTCTCCATCCTTAGAATAAAAATACTTTTCTCTAGCATATTTAGAAACATACAACGGATCAGAAAGTCTTCTAATATCAGCCTGAAGTGCTTCTTCCTCCTCTAACAATTGTTCCTTTTCTAAAGACAAATCTTTCATTTCATGCTGCATATCATTCATTCTTTTTAAATCACGTAAAAATGTAAAGCCCAAAGTACCAATAATAGCACCAAAAAATAGAAAAATAATAAACATTCTGCCCTTAGTTTTAACTGTATATTTCTTCTTTTTTTTTACCATAATAGTCACTTACCTTTACTTTAAGTAAAGTATATCACATTTTTTTTATTTTGAATACTATTTTATATAATACTTTACACATAATATACCCACATAAAATACACAAGAAGAAATAAAAATGAAGATATCCATAATTAATTCTTAATAAGATTAAAAAATAAAGTAACGTATGTATCAAAACAAATAAAAAAGAAAAAATGATTTTAAGAAACAAATGGGATGAATAAAGAAATCTAGAATTAAGTTCAAGCATTAAATAAAAAAACATTCCATATAAAAAAGAAACAATAAAAGATATAATTTGAATTCTAAGAACCATTATTTAAATAATTTACTTATGAATGTCTCTTCTTTATTTTTTTTACCATCATGAGCCACATAAGAAAGACTATCCACAGTTCCCTTAATAGATACATTTCCTTGATAAGTGTCCAACTTAATAATCTCTAATTCACTTCCCTTAATAACTAGAAAACCAAGTGTTGTATCCATCAAAAACTCTTCATTATCAAAACTCTCAATTTTCTTAACACCTGTAACCAAAACATTCTTCCTCTCAGCAATTGAAATTCCATGATTAAAACTACTCTCCATATTATTTGTCTTGTCCATAAGTTTTCCCTCCCTAATAAGATATATGATAGAAAACCATTTTTAATGACAAAAGAAAAAAAGAACTCACACACGAGTTCTCTAAAGTTCCCTATTCAGCATTATTGTAAGCTTCAATAATAGCATCCTCAAACATCTTACGAGTTTCTTTATTAATAGGGTGTGCTATATCTGTATGCTCACCAGTAGCAGTAGTCTTACTAGGCATTGCGATAAATAAACCATTATCGCCATCTATAATTCTAATTCCCTTAACAACAAAACA
>CACXEZ010000033.1 GCA_902766815.1 uncultured Erysipelotrichaceae bacterium
CCTATATTAGAATTAATGAATCATTATGCTTATTTGGATAGGTATGAAGAGCATAAAGCTAATAGTGCTAATTTATTGAGTCAATTAAGTAATTCTCTTGCTATTGTGAATAGTAGTGAGAGGTTAGAGATGACTGATGAGATTAGGTTACAACCAATTACTTCTTTGGTGATGGAACTATATTATTCTGTGTTGGACAATGATGTTTTATCAGAAAATGTTAAGAATAGCATAAGGGATGATTTAACTAGTTGTATTGAAAGTGCTTGTTCTTTTTTAGAAAGTCATACTATTGAGTCAATCAATGAGTATAATAGGACAATACAACGTATTTTGAGTGAAGTTATTGGTGTATCTAGAAAAGTAGATGATTATCTTTTTGAGATCTATGAATATCGTAAGTGTGTGTTATTAGAAAAAAAGCTGAATTAGGGTCATGATTTTTATTAATTTTTTGGATGTGGTATTATGGAATATAAAGAAGGCTATTATGATAGAATTGTTCTTTATTGGAACGAGGATGATTTTGAAATTGACTATATTAAAGATGGTTTAGTAGAATCAAAAAAGAGTAGTGTTGAAGATTTTAGTGGGTTAAAGGTTCAGGAGGCTATAAAAGATGTTTCTTTAACAGAGGTTATTGTTTCAGAAGGAGTGAAAAGAATTGATGATATGGGCTTCTTTGGTTGTGATACTTTGCAAAAAATAGATTTACCGGATAGCTTAGAGTTGATAGGTGAAGGAGCTTTTTGGAAATGTTTTTTATTAAAAGAAACCACTATTCCAAAGAAAGTAAAGAAAATTAATAAGGGTACATTCTTGACTTGTAGTACATTAAGTCGTGTAGTTCTTCCAGAATCTTTAGAGGTTATTGAAAGTCTAGCTTTCGCTGATTGTATTTCTTTAAATGAAATTGTTATTCCTAATCATGTTAAGAGAATTGGTGATCGTGCATTTGAAGGATGTGCTTTACAAAAAGTAACTCTTCCAGATAATTTAGAAGTTATTACTTGTGGTATGTTTAGAGATTGTGCCGTTTTAGAACAAGTTAATATTCCAAAGAAGTTAAAAAAAATCGAAAATGCTGCTTTTTCTGGTTGTAGAGCTTTGAAAAGATTATTTCTTCCACAAAATTTGGAAGTTGTTGAGTCACAAGCATTTTTTCAGTGCTTATCTTTGGAAGAAGTAAGTATTCCTGCTAGTGTAAAACAAATTAATCATGATATTTTTAATGGCTGCGATTCTTTGAAGAAAGTCATATTTCGCTACGAGTCTTACGAGCAGCTTTTAAAATTTATTGATGCGAATGAAAATCTTTTAGGCTATGTTGTAAAATATATAAAGACTTTAAAAGATACAGATGGTAGAAATGGTAAGGATATTGGTATTTTTATTTTGGGACCAAAGTTAACTTTTTTTCAGAAACGAGAAGTAAGATCAAGGATTAATCATGGTGGCAATTTAATATATTTTGTTGAAGAAAATATAGATTATACGGTAATGGAGTCAACAACTAAAAATAAATATGCAGGATCTTTTGATGAAGAGATAGAAAGGTCATTAGATAAGATTGATAGGTTATGTGATAGATTACCAGATGAAAGTAAAAAGTTTATTTTAGATAGGGTAGGTTGTTTATTAGAACAGTATGCTCAGGATAAGGTGCTTATGAAGCCTCAATATGATGATATGGATGATGAACTAGTTTTTGGAAATAAAGATATTAAACTTTTAAAGGTTAATTTATTATCAGATTTAGAGAAGATTATGCTTAACTTATCTAGTGAACAAAAAATGTTAGATTTATTATCTAGGTTAAATCAATTTAAACAAATGTTAAAGCTTAATGTTAATGAGTTATCTGAAGATAACATATTAATAGAAAATAAGATTAAGAATATTTTGTATTTATCTGAATGTTTAGATGATAAAAGAAAGAAGGAAATGAGAGAAGAACTTAATCAATATATAGATGAGGCTATATTTGATGTATCAAATAGATTAGGAGAGGTAACTAATTTTCGTGGTAATTTGGTTATAGAAACTAAAATGGATCCTGAGTTTCAATTTAATTTAAATATATCTCAGTTGTATGATCAGGTATATTCTTATTCTAGTAAGTTAGAGTCATTTCAGTTGTTGTTAGATACTTTAGTTTCTAAAGGGGTAAAAAATGAGTTTAGTGATGGGGATAGTATTATTGATATTGTAGATGATATTCATTATGTTATTACTAAATTATCTAATAGTAAGTATAGAGAAGAGATAGAAGATAAGTTTCAATTAGTAATAGATCAATATATTAGTGTTGTTCAGAATATTATTGATGATGATGAGTTGTTGATGAATACTAAGTATTATGAAATAGAACATGAATTAAGGAAAGAATTAATGCCTATATTAGAATTAATGAATCATTATGCTTATTTGGATAGGTATGAAGAGCATAAAGCTAATAGTGCTAATTTATTGAGTCAATTA
>CACXEZ010000034.1 GCA_902766815.1 uncultured Erysipelotrichaceae bacterium
AAAGATAGAATTAAATATACTAAAAATAATTTTAAACAATCTCTTAAACAATTATTATCTTTAGGTCTTACATCTTCAGAACTACTTGAAATATTTAATCAGAATGCCTTAAATGATAGTTAAACTTTGATTTTAACTTGGGGTAAGGGGAAGTCTGCCCTTTTTTAGTATTTTTACTCAAATAAATTTAGTTTTTGTTTTCAGGTTATACCACCTCTTTTTCTTGAGAACATTATAGTATAATTACTTCATCTTGTCAATTTTTGTCAATTTATGAAATTTAGATTTTCAATTCAATTATTGCTAATTTTCTAATACTTTTATTTCTATGGCTACTACTCCATATTTTTGTTGTTCTTCTTTGGAATAATATTTCTCCATATCGTTAGGATCTGCTTCTTCGTTGGGTAAATATCCAAGTGATTCTTTAGAATATTTTGAATATAGAGTTTTGAAATCTTTATATATAGAGAGATTTATAATTTCTGTTGAAAGATGTTCTTGTGTTTCTCTGTTTTCAAAATTGATTTTATCTCCAACTTTCAATTTTTTTCTTTTTTCATCGTATAATCTCATTTCTATTGTTTTAATTTTATTTTTAATTAATTGAAATGGTTCATTATTTAAATTCATATGATGTATCATCATTTCCTCCTCATTTTAGAAAAAGAATCAACTTATTCAGTCTGATTCTTCATATATTCTTCTGTTAATTCATCTAAATCTACAATCAAACTATCTGCATCTTTCCAACTGGCAAGTCTTGCTCCTGATGCAAATTTATGTCCACCACCACCATAAGTAGCAGCAACTTCATTTATAATAGGTCCACGAGAACGAATATTGGCTCTTATTGCATTACTTTTCTTATCCTCTGTTAAGAAAATCCAAACTAAAATATCACTAACAAACTTTAATTCACTGATGATATTGCCAGCACTAGCGGAATCCACTTCATATTTTTTCAATAGGTCTTCTGTTATCTTTATGTAAGCAACTCCACTTTCGGTTACTTCCATATTTTCAAAGATATATCCTTGAAAGCGAATTTCTGATAATGGCCTCATATATAAGGGTTCATATAAAGATGTGAAATCAATATTTGTTTTTTTTAGCATTTTTGTCACTAATTCAAATGTTTTTTTTGTTGTATATCCATGCATAAATCTTCCTGTATCAGATACGATGGCTAGATAAAGACTTGCTGTGATACTGTTTGTAAGTGGTAAATGATTTGCAAAGATCAACTCTAGAATTAATTGTCCTGTAGAAGAAGCCATATCGTCTACTAATTCAATATCAGCAAATTTATCTACTACTGGATGATGATCTATTTTTATGATACGGCTATATTGTTCTAGGTTTACAGAGTCAATTCTTTTTATATCTGGGGTATCTAAAACAATTAAAAGAGTATTTTCTTTATCTATTTCTTCTATTTTATCTAAAATGCCCATAAATTTGAATCTACTAGAAGATGTCCCAATTGCATACACATCTTTTTTGGGAAATTTATGTTTGATTAATTCTTTTAGGGCAAATTGACTACCTAGGGCATCAGGATCTGGACCTATGTGTCTAGCAATTACAATTTTTGGATATTTTTTTATCTCCTTATATATTTTTTTATAAATATTCGTCATCATTTACCTTTACTTTCTATTTTGTTAAATTGTAGGTATCTCTTACAATCATTAACTCCTCATTTGTAGGAACTACATATACTGAAATACTAGAGTCTTTTGAACTGATTATGGCTTCATGTATTTCTTTGAAACTTGCTACTTTTGAATTTGTTTCTTCATCTATTTTTAAACCAATTGGACTTAATCTATTGATGATATCTTTTCTGAATTCTTGACCATTTTCTCCAACTCCTGCTGTAAAGACAATGGCATCTACTTTTCCTCCAAGCTCAATGTAGTAATCTGCAATATATTTGGCTACTCTGTTATTATACATTTCTATGGCAAGAGATGCCATTTCATCTCCTGATCCGGCTGCTTGTTCTACATCACGGCTATCGCTATAGCCTGAAATTCCTAGAAGTCCACTCTTCTTATTTAGATCGTTGGTCACTTCAGAGATATCCATTCCTGATTCTTTACAAACATACTCTAAAATGGATGAGTCAATTGAACCTGAACGAGTTCCCATCATTAAACCATCTAGTGGAGTAATTCCCATTGTGGTATCAAAACATTTTCCATCTTTAATAGCACTAATTGATGCTCCGCTACCAATATGACAGATAATTAAATTGATATCATCACGACCTAACTTTTCTTTCATCTGTAAGGTAATATATTTGTGACTTGTTCCATGAAATCCATATTTTCTTACACCATAATTTGTATACCATTCATAAGGGACTGGATACATATAATTTTCTTTAGGCATTGTTTGATGAAATGCTGTATCATAAACGGCTACCATTGGTACATTAGGTAGAGCTTTTTTCATTGCTTCAATTCCTGCTAAATTTCCTGGATGATGCAATGGACCAAGTTTTGTTAAATCTTTAATATCTTGGATTACTTCATCGGTAATGAGCACAGAGTCAGCATATTTTTCACCACCGTGTAAAACTCTATGTCCTACTCCTTTAATTTCATCTAAAGATTCTACAGCTTTATGCTTTAATAATTCTTCAATTAAAACCTCTACAGCATCAGTATGATCTTTTAAATATTTTTCTCCTCTTATTTTTTCTCCATTGATTTTAGTGTTCCAAAAACTATCTTTTAATCCGATTTTTTCAATATATCCACTAATAATTACTTTTTCTTCTGGCATTTCAAATAGTTGAAATTTTAAAGATGAACTACCAGCATTTACACATAACATTTTCATATTGTTACACCTCTTTCTCACGTTTCTTATTATATCATGTCAAAGTCTTTATCTGCAACATAAAAGTAAAAAATATTGAAATTTTATTTCTTTCAATATTTTTTATGGTTAATGGAGTAAAAACTTATTTTATTTTTCTTCTGCCATGTCCAGCTTTTGTTGGTTCAAAATCTTTATAATTATAATCTTTTTCTTTTATTTCGTTGTAGTTATGCTTTAATCCATAATAGTTTACTAACATTAGAGTCATGATATAATAATATTCAACTGCTTTTTCATAGTTTTTATCTGAAATTAGATTATGAACTGGTAATAAGACATTTTGATATAATCCACTTGCTATTTCTTTTCTATTTTTATCATTCCAAATTTTTTCTTCCAGAACTGGACCTATGACATCATATTCTTTTAAAATATCATAATATTGTTTGTTTTGTTGTAGTACAGTATCTCTAAAATATCTTAAATCATTTAGGATCTTATCGTTATCTGGATGGAATAATATTTCACATGCTACTGTAGTAATAAAACATCCACTACCCATATATGGTCCATATTTTTTATGTAATGGGCAATCTCTTTTATTATAGTCTGCGTAGCAATATCTTCTATAGTAATCTTCTGATATGGATTTCTTTTCCCCTGTTACTGAACATGTATTTCCCATTCCAAAAAATCCACTATCGTAGCAATAATATTCACATGAATTTGCCATTATATCTCCCCTTTCTAGCCAATTATCTTATCATTTCTTTTTCAATATATCAAGAAAAAAGAAAAACTTTTTATCGTTCTCCCATTTCTAACATGATATCTGGTAATATTTGTTTTTTTCTAGAAATAACTTCTTCTAGGAATGTTCCTTGTTGTAGTTCTTTCTTTTTGAATGCTCTTTTTAAAATATCCTCTGCTCTTTTGCTATATAGGACATAGGAACCATTATTGATGATATCGGTAATGAATAAGGCTACTAGGTAATAGTCATTTCCTTCACTTATATTATTTAATAATTCAATATAAGCATCCTTATCTTTTAATATCTCATCTGGATTGGTGGTTAAGAATTGTCCTAGGCCAATTTTATATTCTTCTACTGGATAATTTTTAAAGTCTGTGTATAATACTTCTTCCTTAGTTTTTCCTTTCAAAGAAGCTCCTGCTTTTAGCATATCTAATCCATATTTTTTATAATCCACTGCTGCTATAGAGGCTAATTTTTCTACAGCTTCTCTATCTGTTTCTGTGGTAGTAGGTGAATTTAATATTAAAGTATCAGAAAGGATTCCTGATAGCATTAGTCCTGCTATTTCTCTAGGAATCTTTATGTGATTTTCTTTATATAAAATATAGATAATTGTATTACTACTTCCTAGAGGCATATTCCTAAAATTGATTGGCATATTCGTACCAATATTTCCAATATTATGATGATCAATAATTTCTAGGATATTTGTTTCTTCTATTCCTATAGCACTTTGTTCATAGGAATTATGATCTACTAAAATTACATTTTTTTTATTGTCATAACTTACATCTGATATTTTTAAAATACCTGTACATTCTTCTTTGGAATTTACAACAGGGTAATAACTATACCTAGTTTTTTTAGTCATTCTAATAAAGTCACTTATAAATTCATGTTCATTAACACATAAAATATCTTTCTTATAATCGATTGTTTCAATATTGTTTGCTAAATTGATTCTTCTTGATGTAATCAAGGTCGAGTAAGGTGTTGCAATAATATTTACTTTATTTTTACGAGCCATTTCTAAGTGACTATCTTTTATTTGATGGTTTCCTGTTACAATTAAGAGTCTTACTCCACTTGCAATGGCATATTCAATGACACTATGTCTATCTCCTACAATCATGATGTTATTTTGATCTAGTTTGACTGTACTTAAAATGGTTGTACTGCGATATCCTGCTACAATTAGTCTTCCATTAATATCTTTATCAAACCTTAATAGTTCTTTTCCTTCTATTGTTTTTAGAATGTTTTCATACGTACTGCATACCTTATCTATGTTTTCACTGAATTGTTCTTTAGCAATATCTTTCATGGTTACTAGTCCTAATAATTTTCTTTTTTCATCTATTACAGGAATTTGACTAATACCTGCTTCTGTCATTTTTTGATAGGCATCATCAATAGAGTTTTCTTCTGTTACATGATAGTTTTTTGTATAATTTAAATCTTTTACTTTCACCTTTACATCATTTAGGAAAATTGGTTCTTTTACTTTGAAGTAGTTTAAGACATATTTAGATTCTAAATTAATTGAACTAAGTACGGCTGGTACGGCATTCACTCCTAGTTTTTGTTTTAAATAAGCTAAAGAAATAGCTGCTGTTACAGAGTCTGTATCTGGGTTGCGATGCCCAAATATATATACTTTCTCTTTCATGATTTCACCCTCTTCTGTTTTTTAAATTATACATGAAATAGCTATTTCTGTAAAGTATTTTGTTAACTGTTGTCATAAATTATTTCTGCCCCTTTGAAAAGGGAACTGTATTTTATACAGTTCCTTGACATTCTTTTAAGTGGTTTATTGTTAGGGGTTCTTTTTTTAAGATTTTATCGATGATTAAGTTTTCTAATTTAGAATCTATAATTTTATCAATTCTTCTAGCACCATATTCTTGGTAATTAGATTCTTCGGCTATTTCTTTTATTAGTGAATTATTATATTTTAGAGTTGAATATTTCTCTTTTAACCTATCTAGTTTATTTTTTATTATTTCTTTTACTTCTTCTTCTTTTAAGTAATTAAATGGTATTATATAATCAATTCTATTTATTAAGGAATTGGGAAATTTTTGTTTTAGTGAGTTAATCATACTTGTAGAATTTTCTGTACAGAAACCTACTTTTGTTTCTTCAAATCCTAAATTAGAGGTCATAATGATTATACTGTGATTTAAGTTTATAGTGTTGAATTTACTATCTTTTATCTTTCCTTCTTCTAACATTTGATATAACAAATTGATAACAGTAGGATGGGCTTTATCAATTTCATCAAGTAATAATACTGAGGTAGGCTTTTCTTTTAATATTGTTAAAATTGTGTGATTGTCTTGATATCCTACATAACCGGGAGCTGAACCTATTATTTTATTAATAGCGGTTGCATCAGAATATTCACTCATATCTAGGCGAATTAGATTATTTTCACCTACTAATATAGAGGCATAAGTTTTAGCTAAATTCGTTTTCCCTACTCCTGTTGGCCCTATAAATAAATAAGACTTTACTTTATGATTAGAATATCCTAATTTTATTTTTTTAGTGATATTAACTAATTCGGCAATAGCTTTATCTTGACCTATTATTTTTTCTTTTAGGCTAGTTTCTAGATTGTTAATGCTAGTAACATTATCTTTCATGATTTCATAAATAGGTATTCGTGTTTTTTGATGAATTACTTTTGCAATATCTTCAAGAGTAATTTTTTTATCTTTCGTTTTAGGTGATAGTTCTAGTGTATTAATTTTGGTTATTAGGACTGACTCCTTTTTTAAATAGTCATACGCTTCTTTTACATCATTATCCAATATTAAAGCGTTTTTTTGTTTTTGTACTTCTAATAAATTCTTTTTTAGATGATGAAGTTCTTTTTCTTCGTTGGTTTCTTTGATACTGACCATCGAACACACTTCATCTAGAATGTCGATTGATTTATCTGGATTGTGTCTTTCATAAATATATTGATTTGCTAATTCGACAATGTTTTTTAATATGTCTTTCGGTATGATTACTTGATGATATTGTTCATAAATTGGTTTTAGTTTTTCTAAGATATTAATTGTTGCTGATTCATTTGGTTCTTCGATTAAGATTTGTTGAAATCTTCTTTCTAAAGCTTTATCTTCTTCAATGTATTTTTTATATTCATTCGTTGTGGTTGCTCCAATACATTTTATGGTCCCTCTCGCAAGGGCTGGTTTTAATATATTGGAGGCATCAATTGCTCCTTCTGCACCTCCAGCTCCTACAAGAGTGTGGATTTCATCAATAAAGAGAATTATATTTCCATCTTCTGCTACTTCTTTCATTATTTTTTGCATTCTCTCTTCAAATTCTCCACGATATTTTGTTCCTGATACAACAGTAGCCATATCTAGAGAAATAATTTTTTTATTCAGTAGAGAATTTGGTACATCTCCTTTACAAATTCGAGATGCTAATTCTTCTATGATGGCGGTCTTGCCTACACCAGCTTCCCCAATTAATATTGGATTGTTTTTGGTTCTTCTACAAAGAATTTCGATTAGCCTACATACTTCTTTTTCTCTTCCTACCACGGGATCTAATTTATTATTTTTAGCCTTTTCTATTAAGTTGATTCCTAATTCTTCAACTAACATTTTTTTCTTTCTCTTTTTTGTTTTTCTTACCAACTTGGAACTAAACTCTTCGTATAGATCTTCTATATTAATATCCATACTAATCAATATTCTTATCGCAATTCCTTCTCCTAGTTCCATTAGAGCGGAAAATAGGTGCTCTACTGTCACTTCTCCATTGTTATTATCTTTTGCATCTAGTAAAGCATTTTCCATTACTTTTTTTAAAAGTGGTGTATGTAAGAAAAATTTTGATTTTTTAGTTCCTTTTCCTATTACTTCTAAAATTTCTTTTTTAAAATTATCGTATGTTAATCCATAATGAGATAATTTCTTTGAAATATCACTTTCGTTTTTTAATATAGACAAAACTAAATGTTCTGTTCCTATATAAGGATGATTTAATTGTTGCATTTCATCTTTTGCCTTTAATAAGATTAATTGGGATTCCTCACTAAAATTACCAAGCATGAAATACCCTCCCCTTTCGTTTTTATTTTATGTTTATTATGGGTTAAATTTTACTAATTTAAACATGATATTATTAAAATGTTAAATTAGTTTAGTTTAATATAACTCAAACTATTAGAAAAAACTGTCTAATATTTTGTAAAAGAATAGATTTTATGTTAAAACCTTACTCTTTATTTTGGCATATACTATTTTAGGTGGTAACATGATTGTAAAATATACAGATAAGGAGTTAGAACTTTTAGCTCGTTTGATGAGAGCAGAAGCTGTTGGTGAAGGAAACTTGGGGATGTTGATGGTAGGTAATGTTGGTGTTAATAGAGTGCTTGCTGATTGTTTGACTTTTAAAAATATTACTACTATTAGTGAGATGATTTATCAATCTCCAGGTGGTTTTACAGGTCCTTCTAGTAATTTATTTTATGGTAATCCTACTGAACTTGAAAAAAGTTTGGCTAGAAGAGTTGTTCGTGGAGAATATTATTATCCTGCTACTAATTCATTATGGTTTTATGCTCCTACTACAGGAGAAAGTTGTAAAAGTACTTGGTGGGATCAACAATTGGCTGGAAGGTATAAGGGACACTGTTTTTACAGACCAGCACCGGGTGTATGTAAAGAACTGCATTAAAGTTCTTTCTTTTTTTCTAATGTTACGATATAATATTATTGAAGGAGGAGTGAAAATGTATTCAAATAATTGGGAAATTCTTAATGGGGCTCTTGCTATTTTAGGAGTTTTTGCTATCATTATTGTTATGCTATTTATTGCTTGGCTAGTGGTTTTTCTTATTGGAAAATACAAGTTGTTTCAAAAAGCTGGTAAGAATGGTTGGGAAGCTATTATTCCATTCTATAGTACTTGGGTATTAGTAGAAATATCTGGACTTGCTTGGTGGTGGTTTTTCATTGTTATTGCTTCTAGTATTGTAAGTATTCTTGGAAATGATAATAGTGGATTAAAACTTATTGCAGGGCTTACTTCTTTAGTTGGATCTTTTTGTTGCTATTACAATCTTAGTAAGAAATTTCATAAAGATACAGGATTTGCTGTGCTTACTACTATTTTCTCTGGTATTATGATTCCTGTTATGGGATTTTCTTCTAATTATCAATTTGATTCTAATGTAGTAGTTAGTGAAGTTGGACCGTTTGAAAAAAAGAATACTAATCAAACTAGTACTGATACTGATTCTACTCAGGATAGCTCTAAGAAATTTTGTCCTAAATGTGGAAATCCAGTAACTGAGGAAAATCAATTTTGTCAAAATTGTGGTACAAAATTAAAAAAGGATTAATCCTTTTTTCTTTTTATAGAAAGGAATACAACTTATGAGACAGAATGCTTATGAGTTAGAGAAAAATATAGAGAAATTACATCGTGGTGAAGCTACTGGATTTCTTACTCAAAATTTATGTTTAGAAATTAAAAGAAAATTAAAGAAGACAGAGTATCAGGAATATATTCCTTATCCATCGGCAGAAAAAACTATTTTGTATTGTGATTCTTTACCAATAATTAGGTTATTTCAAATTGATTGTTATGAATCATTAAAGCATTCTGCTATTTTAGGTAGTTTGTTTTCTCTTAATATTTCTTCTGAATCTTTTGGGGATATTGTATTTTATCAGGGAAAAAGTTTTATCTATTTATTAGATAGCGTTAGTGATTTGATTAATCAAGAATTAACCAAAATAGGTAGATATCCAGTTAAATTGGTGGAAGTTGATGTTAATATGCTCATTGATTTTGAACGTGAATATCAAAGATTAGAGCTTATTGTATCTAGTTTAAGAATCGATACTATCGTTGCTAGATTAGTTAATTGTAATCGTGAAAAGGTTCAATATCTTATTAAGAATAAAGAGATTTTATTAAATTATGAAGTGGTAAAAAAATCTTTAGTACTTGTTCAAGATGGAGATATTTTTAGTATTAGAGGATATGGAAAATATCGTTTTAGAGGAATTATTGGTAGAACAAAAAAAGAAAACTATGTTATTATCATTGATAAATATACATAGTTTTCTTATAAATAATTATCTTTAATAATTCTTATAAATCTAGGACCGGTTTTTATTACTAATATAATCCCAATGAATACAGATATATATCCTATATAACCACTTCTTTTATTATTGACATTCTCTGGGGATAATAAATCGTAGTATAAAGTCATTTTTTCACCAGCATTAATTTCTTTAGCATAATTAGAAATTGTTGCATTATAATTTGTGTTATTAGCCATATAAGTTAAATTAACAGTTCTCTGCTCAACTTCTCCATTTGCATTCTTGGCAACCGTTACTCCTGTTACAGTCCCTTCAGTGCTAATTACTTTTAGTTTGAAATTATCATTTTTTAAAACGAATATTCCAAATATGGTTAGTACAGTTCCTATTATACAAAATAACATAATGGGAATGTTTAGTTCTTCTTTTTTGGTATCCTTTTTATTCATAGTCACTCTCCTTTATATTACTATAACACTAATAACATTAAAATTCAAGAATTTATTTTTCCTTTTTTAGTCAGTTCTATCAAAAAAAACAGTGTAATTCATCAATTTAAGGGAATTTTTCACTGTTTTTATTTTAAATTTAAAAATATTTTATACTTTATTTGTTTTTTCTTTTTCTTTTGGCATGTAATCCCCTATTAATTTATCGCTAGTTAATAGATAATCATAAAATTGTCCTACTTTTTTACACATATTAAATTCACTATCATTAAATTCTAATTTTTCGGGGATTGATATTAATACAAAGAATAGGATTTTTTCTTCAGGAATCATTGGATAATGGGTTTCGTAATTCCTTAATAAATCACAAAAATCTAACTCTTTATAATATTTTTTATATAATTTTAATATATCATAAATTGGTAAGTCTTTTTTACTTAGATGCCAGCTAATTAGATATGGTCTATCTGATAATAAATAATGATCTAAACTTAAATTATTATGAATATTTACAATACGTATTCTTTTTTTTTCCTCAATAATGGAGTACCATTTATCTATATTCTGTTTGGAGTACTCTAATGCTTGATATAGTTTAGAGATATTTCTAATAAAGTAATAATTAGAAGGTGACATGTATTCTTCTTTTTCAATTACTTCGGCCAAATCATCATAATAGTGGTATAAATATTCTATTCTATTATTAATATTTTCATAAAGTTTTTTATAGGTATCATCATCAACCTCTTTATAGAAGGTAGTTTTTCCATGTAGTAGGGTTACTAATTTAATGATATCATTGGCTTTTTCTTCTTTGGGAATATCTACATTATTTATATATTCATAAACATCATAGTGATCTGTTTGATATAAAATCTTTGGAAAGTAATCAAATGATCTTGATTTTAGATATTGATATAAGGACGTTAAATCCTGTTCTCGTCTTTTAATTACGAATTGTTTGTCTCCACTATCGATAATTCTAACGTTGTTTTTTATGGTTATCTTTTTGGTGATAATATGATTACTATCAAATAGATCCCTTAATTCTTTATTCATTTGTGTTTGGTATGATCAATTTGGTGCCAGTTTTAATCTCTTCTATATCATTATATAGAGCAATATCTTCTTTTGTTACACCAAAGTTATCAATAATTTTATCGATGGTATCATTTTCTTTTACAATATAGACATGATATGTAACATAAGTATCGGAATTGTCAATATTTTCAAAGATATTAAATTCCATAGAATTATTAGAAGTTTTATCTTCTTCTAAATAATGCTTATTGGGTTTATTAAATTGTATGCTTTCTTCAAAATCTGCTTCTCGATCTATTGTGATTTCTGGTGGGGTTATCACTTGATTTTTGGTGATTGGTTCAGATTCTTCTTCAGTTGTTTTTTCTTTTTCTGTGGTAGTGCTATCAACTTCTTTGTCACTACGCTCTAATAATTCTTTTTCTTCTTTTCTTTCTTCTTTTACTTCTTCTATTTCTTTTAACTGTTCTTCTTTGAGGATCACTTGTTCTTCTTGTAAAGCTTCTTCTTCTATTTTTTCTCCTTCTACATACACATCAATATTTACTTTTAATGACTCATTATTTACAACTTCATAGTAAAAATTATCAATATCAATTATCATAGATGATGTATCATATCTTGCATCTAGCGCTATATCAAATGGTAGATTAAATTCAAATTTTTCTCTATTGATAGATCCTTCTGTCATTTTGTAATCTCCTGATATATGAAATTGTCCACTGATGATATCATCTTCTGTGAGTGTTAGGGTATGTTCTAAGGAAATAGAGGTAATCTCACTTACTTTTGTTTTAAATAATAATTCTTTTTGAAATGGTATAATTTGTTTCATTCTATCAATCCTTTCAAAAAAGTATATGAAAAAAAAAGAAGATTATACAATTAAGCATAAAATTTCTTTTTAATTTATGGGTAATACTTCTATTTTTTTATCTAAAACTTGAACGATTCTTTTATATTCTTCGTAGATCTCTTTATAGTTTGTTAGATATTCTTCTTTCATATTTCTGAATGGTACTACTAAAAAGTTTTCATAATTATTGGTGTAATAAGTATATAATAGTTCATTTTTTAAGTTTGTTATTTCTATTTGATTATTTTTTTTGATGATTTCTATGCTACTCATTAGTCCAATTCTATTTCCTATATTTTTTACTTCGTGCGCAGAAATAAAATTACCTAAAGAATAAACTACTAAAGTATTGTTTATCCACGTTACGGGTTGGATGACATGTGGATGAGTTCCGATTATGATATCTACTCCTAAACTAGATAGGTATGCCGCCATATCTTTTTGGTATTCTGTAGGCGTATATTGATATTCTATTCCCCAATGCATGGCAACCATTAATACATCGACTTTATCTCTTACGGCATCAATATCTTTTTTTACTTCTTTTTTATACTCTTGATAAGGTATATCCGTACTTGGATTATTGCCAGTAACTGGCCAGATATTTACTAAGTATTCTTTTCCATCAGGAACTTCTATTCCATTGGTTCCATAGGTATAATTTAGCAAAGTATAAGTAATATTATTTTTGGTAAAGATTCTTATTGTGTTTCTTTCTTCCATACTAGCATAACTTCCTACTGCTAAGACATTATCTTGATTATTCCAATAGTTTCTAGAATTTATGATAGCTATTTCTTTTCTATCTAGGGTGTGATTGGTTGCTAGAGATACAAGATTAAATCCTGCATCTACCATAGCATCTCCTACTTCGTATGGTGAATTAAAGGTTGGATAACTCGATAAGCCTATTTCACTTCCTCCTAAAATAGTTTCTTGATTATAGTAGGCTAGATCATATTCTTGGACGATTGGCTTGACTAGAGAATACATTTTTTTAAAATCATAGCTGGTTTCTGTTTTGGCTTCATTATAAATTTTATCGTGTATTAAGTTATCTCCTACCATGATCAAGGATAAATGACTTTCTTTTTCTTTTTCATTTATGATATTTTTTTCTTCTATATTTTTGGTTTGATATGATAAATAGATGTTAAAGCTAAAGATACTACATAAAATAAAAGAAAAAAGAAAGAGAATTAATTTAACTTTTAGTTTAAGTTTTCTTTTTCTTTTTTTCAAAATCTCACTCCTATTCGCTAGCTAATGGTACGACATTCATGCTATTATCATATTTTTGGACAACATTTTTGTAAGTTTCATATACAGATTTATAATTTGGTAAGTAATTTTTTATTTCTTCGTTTGAAAAGGGAACTACTTTAAAGTTTCTCCATGATTTATAGTAAGTATATACTAGTTCATTATTGACATTTTCTATTTTAATTTCTTTTTTTTCTCCTGATACTGTTTTTTCTATCTCTAAACTAGTCATTAAACCTACCATTTTATTGTAATTAGCATCTTGATATTGTGCAGAGATAAAATTGCCTAACGAATAAATTATTAGAGTATTATTGATCCATGTTACTGGTTGAATAACGTGAGGATGAGTACCAATCACGATGTCAACACCAAGGCTTTCTAGGTAGTTAGCCATGTCTTTTTCGTATTTGGTTGGTTCATCTGTATATTCTATTCCCCAATGCATGGCAACCATTAATACATCGACTTTATCTCTTACGGCATCAATATCTTTTTTTACTTGTTTTTTATATTCTTGATATTTTGTATCTCTTTCTACATCATTCAAATCTAAATCAGTAGGCCAGACATTTACTAGATAATCTTTTCCACTTGGTACTGGCATACCGTTGGTTCCATAAGTATAATTTAGTAAGGTATAAGTAATGTTATTTTTAGTAAGGATTCTTATTGCGTTTCTTTCTTCTTCGCTAGAATAACTGCCTACGGCTAAAACATTATCTTGTTTATTCCAATATTCACGAGATGCTAGAACAGCTTTTTCTCCTGAATCCATTGTATGATTTGTTGCTAGGGATACTAGATTAAATCCTGCATCTATCATAGCATCTCCTACTTCTTGTGGTGAGTTGAAAGTTGGATAATCGTTTACTCCTAATTCTTTTCCTCCTAAAATGGTTTCTTGATTATAATAAGCGATATCATATTTACTAACAATTGGTTTGATTAATTCATACATGGGTTTAAAATCATAACTACCTTTACCATCGTAAGCATCCTTATAGATACTAGAATGAATTAAATTATCCCCTGCTGTAATCATTGTAACTTTGTATATTTTCTCTTCTTCTTTTTTATTTTTATTGGTAATTATTGTAGATTTATTTTTACTTTTTAGATTATTTTTTTGAATAGGGTTTCCCTTTGTTACATAGATTACTACTAACATTATTAAACATATTAATCCTAGTGTCAAAAAGATATTATCTAATTTTAATTTTCTTTTTACTCTTTTTTTGGTCATAATAAAGATCCTCTTTTCATAATTAGCGATACTTCTTTGAAAGTTTTTTGGTGTCCTCTTTCTTTTCTTCATTTACTTTTTCTATTAATTGAAAGTCTATGGTGCTATTTTCTTTATTAGCGGCTATGACTCTTACAATCACTTGGTCACCAAAAGAATAATGCTGTTTACTGCCACGATGAACTAAGCTCATTGATTCTGCTACATATGAGTAACCTCCTTTAGGCATGTTCTCTATCTTGGCTAATCCTTCTACTGTGTTTTCTAGTTCTATAAATACTCCAAATTCTTGAACTCCCGAAATAATTCCTGTGAATTGTTCTCCAATATGATTTTCCATATATTCTGCTTTTTTCATATCTTCAACATCACGTTCACATTTTACAGCGTCTTGTTCTTTTGTAGAACAGTGTCTAGCCATTTCTGGTAAGTTAGTAGCCCAATATTCAATTATTTCATCAGAATAATGTTCTGTATAATCTTTTATTAGACGATGAAGAATTAAATCTGGGTATCTTCTGATGGGGGATGTAAAATGAGAATAACATTTGCTTCCTAGTCCAAAGTGACCAATATTTTCTTCTGAATACATGGCTTTTGCTTGCGAACGAATTGCTAAATCATTTAATATTTTAGAATCTGGTTTGTCTTTTAAACTCTTTAAAATGTTTTGTAAATCTTTGGCGGTTATATTTTTTCTTTTGCCATTTACTACATAGCCTCTTGTAGACAAGAAATTAAAGAAACTTGTTAATCTTTTTTCATCCGGTTTATCATGAATACGATAAATTCCAGGTAAACCTTGATAAAATGGGAAACTTCCTACACTTTCATTTGCAGCAACCATGAAATTTTCAATCATGTTTTCTCCAGTTCCTTCTTCTCGAAGTTTGATTTCAATTGGTTTTCCCTCTTCATCGACTATAATTTTTGCTTCGGATGATGAAAATTCTATGTAGCCACGACTTATCATTTTTTGTCTTAATTTATCCGAACATTCTTTCATGATTTTTAAATGTTCTACAAATGGGGCATATTCATCAACTATTACTCCGTTATCAAGTATATCATTTACTTTTTTGTAAGTCATTTGAATTCTGCTTCTAATAATGCTTTTATGAATTTCATAAGTGGTAATTCTTCCTTTTGCATCAATTTTCATAATACATGACATTGCTAATCTGTCTACATTGGGATTTAGAGAACAGATACCATTTGATAATCTATGAGGCAGCATAGGTATAACTCTATCTACCAAATAAACACTTGTTCCTCTTTCGTATGCTTCTTGATCTAGAAGACTTCCCTTTTTTACATAATGTGATACATCTGCGATATGGACACCTAATTCATATGTGCCATCTGAATATTTTTCAATGCTAATAGCATCATCTATATCTTTTGTGTCATCTCCGTCTATCGTAAAAATTATTTTATCTCTTAAGTCAAGTCTTCCTTCCATTTCATTATCTAATACTTTATCTGGCATATCTTGAATGGAATCCAGTACTTCGTCTGGAAACTTAGGCGCGAATCCATTTTCATATACAAAGGATAAAATATCTACACCAACATCGTTCTTGTGTCCAATAACATGGGTTACTGCTCCAACATACCCTTTACCGTCTATTGGTTTTATTAATACTTTGTGTCCTTCTACTAATCCTTTTTGGTATTCTTCTTTGATCTCGATATCCATATTTTCCTTCTTATCTGGATGAGCATACATTTTGCCGTTTTTTAAGTAAATGGTTCCTACAAATGACTCTTCATTTCTTTCTAAAATTTTAGTGATTCTTCCTTCTGTTTTATCACTGCTTAATTCAATTAAAACGATATCGTTGTTTCGGGCGTTATTTAAATTGTCTTTATGGATATAGATATCTTTTCTTCCTTCACCAATTTGCACAAAACCAAATCCTTTGGGATTCATTAAAAGTTTTCCTTTGATTAAATGGCTATTCTTTAAAAGTAAGTATCTTTGTTTTTTTTCACTATAATAAAGAATTCCTTCTCTTGTCATTTTTTCTAGAATGCTTATTAATTTCTTGTAGTCATCAATGCTTTTAAACCCTAAGGCATCATTCAATTCGATTGCACTGCATGCGGGTTTATCTTGCCTACTTAGTATTTTTATAATTTCTTCTTCCATGTTTAAATCTCCTAACTATTTGTCTAATAAAACTATAACAAATAACAATTTGGTAGTCAATAATTATGTCAAAAAAAGTCCTATGAAGATATAGAACTTTTTTAGAATTATTTTTTATTCATGACATCTTTTCTAGATAAATTTAGTTTTCCTTTTTTATCATATCCAGTAGCTTTTGCCATAATTTCATCTCCAACTTTGACAACATCACTCACTTTTTCTACACGTTTTGTATCTAATTGTGATACGTGAATCAATCCTTCACATCCAGGCCATAATTCTACGAAGGCTCCAAAGTCTTGAATAGATACTACTTTACATGGATAGATTTTGTCGATTTCTACTTCTCTTGCTACATTTTCTATCATTTGGATAGTTTTTTCTATGATTTTTTCGTCACTATGATAAACAATGACTCTTCCATCATCTTCTAAATCTACTTTAACAGCATCTTTATCTTGGACTGTTTTAACGTTAGATGCTTCTAGTATGATTTTTGTAATCATTTCTCCACCTCGTCCAATGACATCTTTAATTTTCTCTGGATTAATTTGAATTGTTTTAATCTTAGGTGCATACTTAGATAATTCTTTACGTGGGGCTGGAATTACACTTTCCATTACATCTAATATCTGCATTCTTGCTTTTTTGGCTTGAGCTAATGCTTCGGTTAAAATTTCGCGGCTTACTCCTTTGATTTTAATGTCCATTTGCATTGCACAGATACCCTCACGAGTGCCTGCTACTTTGAAATCCATATCTCCCATGTGATCTTCTAATCCTTGAATGTCTGTTAAAATTGTATATTTATCATCTTTGGTAATTAATCCCATAGCAATTCCTGCTACTGGAGCTTTAATTGGTACACCAGCTGCCATTAGAGATAGACATCCTGCACAAATTGAGGCTTGGGAAGAACTTCCATTGCTTTCTAATACTTCACTTACTACACGAATGGTATAAGGAAATTCTTCTTCACTAGGAATTACTTGTGATAGTGCTCTTTCTCCTAAAGCACCGTGACCAATTTCTCTTCTACCTGGTGCCCCATATCTTCCTGTTTCTCCTACTGAGAAGGCTGGAAAATTATAATGATGCATAAATCTTTTTTCATCTTCGATGCCTAGTCCATCTAAAATTTGATGTTCTCCCAAAGCTCCTAGAGTAGTTGTTGATAATACTTGAGTCTGCCCTCTTGTAAATAATCCGGAACCATGAGTTCTAGCTAAAATATCTATTTTGGCAGATAATGGTCTTATCTCATCCATTTCTCTTCCATCTGGACGAATATGCTCTTCTGTGATTAAGCGTCTTACTTCTTCTCCTTCGATATTGTCGACAATTTTCTTTACATTAGATAGTATTTTTTCTAAGTCTTCACTATCTTTGTTTTTTTCTTCGAAGTAAGAGATTGTTTCTTCTTTTACTTGATCAATACTTTTGTATTTTTCAATTTTATCTTTAATTTGAATTGCTGCTAACATTTTTTTACTTGCAAAGTCTTCTACTTCATTTACTAATTCATCATCTAATTTAGCTAATTCTACTTCTATTTTTTCTTTTCCAACGCGTGCTACAATTTTCTCTTGAAATGCTACTAATTCTTTAATTGCTTCATGACCTATCATTAAAGCCTCGATCATATCTTCTTCACTTACTTCTTTAGAACCTGCTTCTACCATATTAATGGCATCTTTGGTTCCGGCTACTGATAAATTGATATCGCTAAGTTCTAATTCTTCTACTGTAGGATTGATAATGTATTCACCATCTACTCTTCCTACTACTACACCAGCCACTGGGCCATCAAACGGAATGTCACTAATGCATAAAGCAAGAGAACTTCCAAATAAGGCTGTCATTTCAGGTGAACAATCTTGGTCTACAGAAAGAACGGTATTGATTACTTGAACTTCGTTTCGAAATCCTTCTGCAAATAAGGGGCGAATTGGTCTATCAATTAATCTTGCCGCGAGGATTGCTTGATCTGTTGGTCTGCCTTCTCTTTTAATAAAACCTCCTGGAATTTTACCGACTGAATAAAATTTTTCTTGATAATTAATGGTTAATGGAAAAAAGTCTGCAGTAGTAGCGTTATTGCTCATTACGGTAGCAGATAGGATTGCTGTATCTTCATAGCGCACTAGACAAGCTGCATTTGCTTGTTTAGCTAGTTCCCCTATTTCAACAGTTATTTTTTTCCCTTTAAAATTTAATTCAAATACTTCTTTTTCTTCCATATATATAAATCCTTCCTAAAATAAAGGCACTCTAAAAAATGAGTGCCTACTTATTTATTATTTTCTTAAACCTAATTTACTAACAATTGCACGATATCTTTTAACATCAGTTTTTAATAGGTAGTCAAGTAGACTTCTTCTTTTTCCAACTTTCATTAAAAGACCACGTTTAGAGTGTTTATCTTGCTTATTGTTCTTTAAATGTTCTGTTAAAGCGTTAATCTCTGCAGTTAATAATGCAATTTGAACCTCAGGAGAACCTGTATCTTTTTCATCTCTTGCATATTCTTTTATGATTTGTGTCTTAACATCTTTCTTTAAAGCCATATTTTCTCCTCCTTCTTAAAATTTCACCAATTACCTAGTATCATGTAAGAGGTACAATGTACCAAGCAAATGGAACAAGTTAATTGTATTACATTTTTTTAGTTTGTGCAAGTAATTTTCCTTTATTTTACTCTTTTTCTTTCTTTTTATTTTTAATTTTGATATCAAATCCTCCCGCAATGATGTTTTCCTCCATGGATTTCTTAAGTGTTGCATTTACTGTTAATTCGGTTGATTCTCCTTTTTTTAGTGTTATATCGGTAGTTGGTTTTAAAATTTCTACTGTGTAATATTCTTCCCATTCTTCTGGATCTACATAGAATGTGTTTTCTTCATTTCCAGAAGTTGGTCTGTAGGTTATTTCAAAATCATCTTTTGATAGTGTAACATCTTCTTTGCTTACGTTTTTTACTTTAAATGTTGCTTCTTGTTGATTACCTGGTTCTTTTAAATAGACTACCATCATTGCCGCTATTTCATTCGTTGTTCCACTTGCAGCAGCAGTTGTAGTTGTTGATGCTTCAGTATCAAATTCAATTTTTGAGTTAAATGTATTAGCCGAACTGTCTTTTTGTTTTCGAGGTGAACCTGGCAGACAAAGTATAAAGACTATGATTACTATTATCAATAATAATATAGGTAATCCTATTTTTAAAATTTTTTCTTTCATTTTTCCACCACTTTTTATTTTTACTTTCTTTTATTCTAACATATATTGTGAAAAGCTACAATAATATATTTTTATTTTAGTTATCTTTTTGATAACTACACGAAGAGCATTTTATGCTCTCATCTTTGGTTATAACTAATAAACTTTTGCAATTTGGACATAATTCTCCTGTTGGCTTATCCCAACAAGCTGTTTTGCATTTTGGATAATGATTGCATCCGTAAAAGATTTTGCCTTTTCTGGTTGTTTTTTCTACAATTTTACCATCACAATTTGGACAATCCATGATTTCTATTACTTCTTTTGTTGCTTCTTTTGGCTTGATATATTTACATTCTGGATAATTAGAACAAGCAGTGAATTTCCCATACCTACTTTGTTTTATGACTAATGGACTATTGCAGTTTGGGCATAATTCTCCTGTTTCTTCTGGAGATGTCTTTTCCATTTCCTTGAAAGCTACTTCTACTTTTGGTTCGAAATCATTGTAAAATCTATCTAATAGTTGATACCATACTAAATTTCCGTCTGCAATTTTATCCAGATCATCTTCCATCTCTTTTGTGTACTTTACATTGATGATATCTTTAAAAAATTCTTGCAATTTATCTGTGATTTCAATTCCTACTTCTGTTGGTATAAATTTTTTATCTTCTATTTTTACATAGACTCTTTCTTTTAAGGTATCTATTGTTTTAGCGTAAGTTGATGGCCTTCCAATACCTAATTCTTCCATTTCTTTGATAAGCTTACTTTCTGTATATCTTGCTGGTGGCTTGGTTTCATGTTCTGAGTATTCGATGCGTTCTGATAAAATTTTAGTGTTTTCTTCTAGAGTTGGTAATATTACATCATTAGAGTCTTCATATTTGGAATATACTTTTAAATATCCATCAAATAATAGAATTTGCCCTGTTGTTTTAAAACGATAATCATTATTATACAAAGTTATGCTGGTAGCTTCTATATTGGCATCTTTCATCAATGAGGCTAGAGCCCTATAATAAATGATATGATAAAGTTTATATTCATCTGGTGTTAAGTACTCTTTGATATCTTCTGGTTTTCTATTGATACTGGTTGGTCTAATAGCTTCGTGAGCATCTTGGACATTTTCTGTCTTTTTACTTGTCTTTACATATCCAATATAATTTTCACCATAGTTTTCTTTGATATAAGCATAAGTGGATTTAATGAATTCATCACTCATACGGATGGAGTCTGTTCTCATATAGGTGATTAAACCTACTGTTTCATTTTTTAAAGTTATTCCTTCGTATAGTTTTTGAGCAATCGACATCGTCTTTTTTGAAGTGAAGTTTAATTTGGTAGATGCCTCTTGTTGTAAAGTAGAAGTAGTAAAGGGATA
>CACXEZ010000035.1 GCA_902766815.1 uncultured Erysipelotrichaceae bacterium
AATACCATAAATAGAAAAATAATTATGTTTAAAATATTCATCTAATTCATCAAAAATAGAATAATTATCCTTAAAAAAAGATATTTTAATATACTCACCCAAATCTCTTGCTTTATGATCAATAATAATATTTTGTGGATCATATAAAGCATAAACAGTATCCTCAAACAAAATGGTATCGTGAGAAATCACTCCAACATCACTTCTTTCTGGTTTCATTGTAGCAACTGTTTGATTTAAATAACTAATAGCATTTTCGCTAAGACCAATAAAATAATTAAAACTACTAGAAAGCATAGGATACTTTTGATAATTTTGTTCATGATGATATTCTAAATAGTCAATCTTATCCATCCATAAATTAGCCCAATTAGATCTCATTAACTGTTCTTTATAAGGAATTTGAATGTTTGATAAATAAGAAATTTCTGCCAAATAAATTGGCTTGTTAATATTAATAGAAATTTTGGTAAGAAGATATGGTATTTGATTCACATAAGTAATAATGGTACTAGTTCTATTATTAATAATTTCATTCACCATAATATTTCTCTTTAACATTTCTTGATTAAACTGATAAATTGCCTGTATATCCTTATCACGTCTTGTATAAATTTTAAAATAATAAAGCTCATTATCTACATAAAAATAATAGTAATGAAATATTTGATTGATTTTATTTGGGTTTAAGTTATAATAATAATTAATAGTATTTTTCATGGCTATCCCTCATTTAATGTTATGATGAATCTAAGAAAAATATTTAAAAAGAAAAAAGGTGATAATGATGTTATTAAAAATAGAAAGAATGAATCACACGGGAGAAGGAATTGCTTCATTAGATGGAATCATTTATTTTATTCCAAAAACAATTCCTGGAGATATCATCGAAGTAAACAAAGAAGATATGATTCATTACAAAAATTATAATCGAGTATTAAAATATAAATTAGCAGAATCAAGTAAAAAGAGAATCCAAGTTCTATGCCCATATTATCAAGAATGTGGTGGCTGCCAGCTAATGGGGTTAGACTATAAAGAACAACTATCATACAAAAAAGAAAAAGTACAAGATATTTTTAAAAAGTACGCAAATTTAGAGATAAGTCCAAATATAACAGGAACATCTCTTTATCAATATAGAAACAAAATAACACTTCAAGTAGAAAATGGAAAATTAGGATTATATACACAAGATAGTAATAATCTAATACCGATTCAAAAATGTCTACTAATTTCAGATAAATTAAATGAAATCATAAATATAGTGCAAGAAAAAATAGACTTATTCAAAACTTCACAAATTATTTTAAAAATAATGCAAGACAAAGTAATGATTCAATTTTTAGGAAATATCAATAAGAAAGAAGTCATAAAAGAATTATCTGATAAAGTATCTTCTATCTATTTAAATGATGATAAAATTTACGGAGTTTCTCACCTGAAAGAAGAATTATCTCCTTATGTATTTTATGTATCACCGAAATCTTTTTTTCAAGTAAATCATGAGGGAACAATCATAATTTATAATAAAGTAAAAGAATATTTAGGAAAAAAGAACAATCAAGTATTAGATTTATATTGTGGAACAGGAACTATAGGCATATATGTATCTGATAATTGTAAACAAATAATAGGGATAGAACTAAATTCATCATCCGTTAGTGATGCTAAAAAAAATATAAAATTAAACAACATAAAAAATATGAAAGTCCTAAAAGGAAGTGTTGGAAGTCTTTTAAAAACAGACACCTATTATGATGCAATCATTGTAGATCCACCAAGAAGCGGATTAGACAAAAAAACAAAAGATACCTTATTAAAAATAAAATCTAATAAACTAATTTATATTTCATGTAATCCCATAACGTTAGCAAGAGATATCAATATTTTAAAAACCATCTATAACTTAGAAGAAATAAGTCTAGTAGATATGTTTCCAAATAGCTATCATGTTGAAAGTGTCGCATTGCTTAGTCTGAAAAAGTGTTGAAAAATAAAGAAATTATGATATTTAACAAATATCTAAAATTGTAAAAAAAAAGATAAATTGTACTATAAATAGAGTGATGAAGGAGGGTATGTTTTTTTATACCAGTTTGATTGCAATATAAAATAAGAAAGAGAGTATTTATGGATGATGAATAAATAATAATACAAAAGTTGAAGTAAGACTTGTTGATGAAGATGTTTGGTTAAATGTTAATGAAATTGCTAATTTGTTTAATGTACAAAGATTAGCTATTGTTAAACATATAATACTATTCGTAATGATGAGGAGCTTAAAGAAAATAAAAGAGTTACTAGAAAAAGAGAATATTATAATCTTGATATGATTATATCTATTGGTTTTAGAGTTCGTTCTAAAACAGCAATGAAATGAATTTGGGTAAATAAATTAAAGAATATATTATCAAAGGGTTTAATTTAAATGAAAGTGAATATAAAAAATTTAGAGTTAAACAGGATAGAGAATATATTTCTTTAATAGATGAAATGTATAAAAGGTATTCAGAAGGAAAAGACGAATATAGGAGGAAAGATTTACATGAAAGTTATAACAATATGTGGAAGCTTAAAGTTTCAAAAAGAAATGATGATAATAGCAGAAAAAAATGGCATTAGAAGGAATTTGCATTCTCACTCCAATTTATCCGATCATTAAAAACTTGGAGATAACTAGTACACAAATACAAAATTTGAAAGAAGAACATTTTAAGAGAATCGAATTATCAGATGCAATATTAGTAGTTAATAAAGATGATTATATTGGAAATAGTACAAGTTTAGAAATAGAGTTTGCAAAATCATTAAATAAAGAAATTATGTATTATACAGATTTAACAAAGAAATAAATTATAAATGAATCAATGCTCATAATATAAATAAATTGAAGTATGAAGAAAATAATATTGATCTTATTATCGCAAATGGAGAAAAGGCCAAAAATGCAAGAGGAATTAACAAAGAATTATTTGAGAGAATCATAAATGCGGGTGTGGATGTTGTTACAATGGGTAATCATACTTTTTCTGATAAAGAAATCTATGATATAAATGATAATAGACTGTTGATCCCTGCAAATATAAATAAAGAATCATAAAAAAAGGTTATGGCATTTTTGAATGTCTGGAAACAAAAATATTTGTTGCTAATTTAATAGGGAAAGATTGTAATCCAAAACCGGAATATAATGCTTTCCAGACAGCAAAAAAAATATTAGAAAATATTGATGATAAAGTAAATGGTTAGAATTATTGATTTTCATGCAGGTTATTGTAATCAAAAAAGAGCTTTTGCTCATTATTTAAAAGACGATGCAAGTGCAATTTTTGGAACTCATACTTATGTACAAACAGCAGATGAAGCTATTTTATATAATAAATTAGGATATATGACAGATATAGGAATGTGTGGACCAATCAACTCTACCATTGGATATGATTTGATTTTGAAACAAGAAGATTGGTGGAGGAATTGCCAGATGATTCAATTTTATCATCATACACAAATTGTATGATTAATGGTTGCATTTTTACAATCGACACTAAAACAGGAAATACAATTAAAATAAAGAGAATAAACATCACCGAAGAAAATTGATATATACATAACAGACTTGTAAGTATCAAAACATTGAAGATTACAGTAGCAAGTTATATTCAAGCATCTGAAAATAAACTATTAATAATTACAAATGAATTTGTGAAATGAAAAGTTCATTTTTTGGATTACGTGTCTATTTAAATAACGTTATCTTTTTTTCTGATAAATAAGTGCAGAGTCTTTTGCTGTACTATCTTTAAATTTATAATGATCAGTTCCATGAAAAGATAGCAAAATAGGACTGAAATTCTGAAAAACCAAGAAATCATTCTTCAAGTCATAGATAGAACTCCAATTTTTTTGATATTTACTATCGATAGTTGTATTCCATAAATAAGAAATCATAAGTTTTCCCTGGTTACTTAAAGAAAGATTTAGTTTACAAACAAGAGAAAAAATTTCGTAAATATCATAGTAAGTAGCTATGTTAGATAACCAAATATTATCAAAAAATCTATCAAAGGAATGTTTAAAAATATCATCAATAATAAAATTTACATGACTAGATAAAATTTTAATTCTCATATCTTGATAATGATTAGCATCCAATAAATAAGTATTACAATTTAGAACAACATCATGCCTATTTTCATCTCTATCAAATAATCGTGTTCTAATCTTACTACCTGAAAATGTATGAAAAAGTTCATCCCAAAATAAATAAGATTCATAATCAAGAATACGAAGAAAAGGAGAAATTTTATCATAGGTACCTAAGTCAAAAGCTTCTTGATTATACTTAAATACTTTAGGATAATCTAAATAACTTAGAAATTTAAAATATTCATCATATTCCAAATTAAAAATACAAGCAACTTTTAAATAATAATAAAATTTAGTATAAGGGCAAATATCAATCACCGTAATATCACGACATCCCTTGTAAATAGCATTCAAAGTCTGATCCAAAGAAGAACCAACAGTACATAAACTATGATTCTTTAAATCAAAAAAATCTATATATCCATTAATGTTTTCATTAGTGAAAGGATAGATATGTAAAAAACCCGAATTACCATATTCAACCATTCTGTTATCACATAAATCTATAGCACTACATAACTGAGTTTCAAAATAATTTTTCATCTCTATCTGATATCCTCCTCGATAAAAAGTAATTTTGTTATGGTATATTGTATCAAAGATGATAAAAAAAGAAAATAAAAAATTTTATATTTGACAGTAAATTAGAAACAATATATAATGATGTAAAATAGGAGGAGTAAAATGAATTTAAGAGAAGAGAAATTATTATATGATGAAGAATTAGGACAGTACTATAAAATAGATCAAAATAACAAAAGAATTCCTGTAATAGATCCGATAAATGGAGGACAATTAATACCACAATCAGATGGAAGTTATATAAGTGAAACAACCGGTACCCATTATAGTTGGAATGAAAGAAAAGTTGAATTCATCCCAGCGATAGACCCAATAAATGGAGGACAATTAATACCACAATCAGACGGAAGTTATATAAGTGAAACAACCGGAAGAAAATTTACTTGGGATGAAAAAAGACAACATTTTATTCCAAATTATTTTCAAGAAGAAGAAGGAAAATTAGGGTTTGAATCTGCTCACATAGAAGGAGATTATCTAGTTGGAGATAATACTGGAAAGAGATTTTTAATTGATGAAAATGGCGTAATTTTAACACCCAGAGAAATAGAAAGGCAAGAAAAAAGAAAAAGAGCAAATCAAGAAATATCTTGGAAAATAGAAAGAAAGATTAATAAATTAGACAATGATAACAATGAAGAATATCTAAACAAAGTAATCAAAATGAGTGAAGAAGAATCAAAACCACTAATGCATGAATTTTTATTTGAAAACAATTTGTGCTACTATAGTATTCATGAATTAGGACCTAATTCAAAAGAAGAAGCAATAACAGCAAAAATATGCTCTGCAGATGATACATTCAAAACTGAATTTTTAGAACCATTACTTGCCAATCAACTAAAAAAAGATGAAGTTGATACTAATATGGAAAGTAATACCATAATAACTCCATTGCAAACGAATTCAAATATCTGTGCCCTAGATATTGTAACCCCTAAATGGACTATAATTAAGTTAACAGGAATAGATGTAAATTATGCCAACTTTTTAACAAATAGTATACATGAATCTAGACAAAAAGAAGAACATAAAGGATATGCAAGAGTAAGAGAGAAAAAAGAAAATGGGTTCGTCAATGTTTTAGCAATAGCACTAATACTTACGATAACTATCTTATCAGGAATCAGTATTGTTTACTATCTGTATCATTAAACTCATAAATAGAAAAGTAATGGAAATACTACAAAAGAAAGGATGATAATTTTGAAAAAAATAGTAACCGGAATATTATGTTTTCTTCTAACCATTACAGTAATTTGTGAAATATCTTATACCGCAGTTGCAAATTCTATCACAGAACGAGTAATAAAAACCAGTATTAAAGAAAATCTATTAACAGGTTTCATGTATGATGAAAATGGTAATAGAACAGAAATATTTAATACTATATTAAGATTGACTACTTTAGATGAAGAAACTGTAAAGAAAATAATGGAAAATGATACTTCAAATAATATTATCACAGATATAGTAAATAGTATTTATGATTATAACCTAACAGGTGATGAAAGTGTAAAGTATACAAAAGAAGACATCATAGATATAGTAAACAATAATATAGATAAAGTATTACAGGAAATTGATTATCCCATTACTACAAAAGAAAGAGAAGAAGTAATAAAATATACAAGAGAAAATGCTAACGATATCATAGATATAATTTATTCTACAGACATAGGAGATTATGTGAAGAGATGAATCTTAGACAAATATTTAATCCAACTTACAGCATCATTGGAATCCTATTCATTTTACTAATACTTCTTCTTATCTTGATCATAAACAAAAATACTTCTACTAGTTGCCATTATATTGGTAAATACTTTACTATATCTGGAATAATAACACTGATAATTTCATTTATCATAAACCTGATGATAAATCATATATTACCAAATAAATATCAAATATTTATCTCGGTAATAAGTAAAAACTTATTAAAGAATTTAATATTATATTCATCAATTACTATTATAATAGGATTGATCCTCTATATAATTTCGATCATAATTTCTAAAAAAGAACTAACGAAATAATTTGTAAAAGAGTGATATCTATGATATAATCAAAAAAATAATAATAAGGAGTGATGTAAGTGTACTGTACTAACTGTGGAAATAAAATAAATGATAGTGAAAAATATTGTCCCTATTGTGGAGAACCTGTCTTAAAAGAAGAATCAATCAAAAAGGAAACTTCGACCAATAACAGTAATATCTCCACCATTTTAGGAATACTATCTTGTGTATTTTTTATGGTTCCACTTGTATCTATTCCATTAGCAATAATCAGTATTGTGACAGGAATAAATCAAAAAAAGAAAAGTAATAAATTTGTGGTAGGAATTCTATTAGGAATTATCTCTATTATATTAACTGTTGTGATTGTATCTTTAACAGTATGGGCATTCGTCTATGCTATAGATAATATAAATGATACCAAAGATAATGACTATCAAATAGATGATATTATAGATAATTTTAATGATTTCTATAAAAAACAAACAGAAAAATTTGATATTAAAGGATATAGCTGGTTAGCAGATGATAACTCTATTTTATATCTAAATTCAGATAATACCTACACTTGGTATGAAAAAGAAGAAATTAGCGATGATAACTATTATAAAGGTCATTTTAAAACTTATCAAGGAGAACAAGCTATTCAGTATATTGCCAGTACATTAAAAGAATTTGGAGTAACGGAAGAAGAACAAAGAAGACTTTTTCAAAATGAATTCTATGATATTGATGACTACTATCTAATCATACTAACCTGTGAAACAGCCAAAATAGAAGGAACTGAAAAAAATGATGTTGCCGTAGAATCTTACTATTATGGTTTTTACTCTAAGATAAAAAAACGTCTTGATTTAGTAAACATGTCCACTGCTAATAAAGTAGGATTCACTCAAAAAGAAAAAATTAGTAATATCGATGTATAAAAATTCTCTAATATGGGAATTTTTTTCTTGCCCCAAAATAAAATATAATGGTGATGCTAATTGAAAAAAATATACAAATTCTTGATCAAAACAAATATCTGTATCATTATATTTTTATCTCTAGCAATTATATCTAAAAAAAATGCCGACTATAAAGACAAAATAAATTATGAGTTATATCAAAATCACTTATCATTCTCCTACTTTAAAGAACTATATAACCACTACCTAGGTGGAATTATGCCTCTTGAAAATATCACTAGCCAAAAAGATAAAACTGTATTCAATGAAAAAATCAATTATACCAAAGTATCTCCATACCTAAAAGGTGCAAAATTAGAAGTAAAGAAAAATTATTTAGTTCCTAGTCAAGAATCTGGAGTAGTAGTTTATATAGGAGAAAAAGAAGGTTATGGTAACGTAGTAATAATAGAAGGGTTGAAAAACATTGATACATGGTATGGAAATCTATGTAATGTTTCTATAAAATTATATGATTATGTTGAAGAGGGAACTTATCTAGGAGAAACCTGTGACGAAACCCTATACTTAGTATATAGTAAAGATAATGACTTTCTAAATTATGAAGAGTATTTATCATAAAATTAGTTAATTTTAAAATAGCTCTATTCTTTTGTGATATAATTGACATATAAGAATGGTGTGTGAAGTATGAATGAATTAGAAACATTAGCGGGAATAGGCCCCAAAACAAAAGAAATATTCCATAAATTAGGAATTGATACTATAGAAGATTTAATCACTTACTATCCGAAAAAATATCAAGTAATAAAAAGAAGTGATATGACCAACATAGCAGATAAAGATAAAATCATCATCGATGGTACAGTAGATGGACAACCTACCATCATATCACTAAATCCTAAATTAAAAAAAATAATTTTTCGTATTACGAATGAAAGAGCTATCTTTAATATTAGTGTTTATAATCAAATATACTTATATCATGAATTAAAGCCCGGAATGAAAGTAACCATCATAGGAAAATATGAAAGAACAAAAAATACCATTACAGCAACAGAAGTAAGAGAAGGCCTATTGCCTTCACATGCTAAAATAGAACCTATTTATCCTGGAACGAATGATTTAAATAGGAAGACAATTCAGAAATTTATAGATTTAGCCTTAACACAAAATATTCTAATCAAAGATAATATCCCAAATGTTCTAACATATAAATATCATTTTCCAGAAAAAATGCATAGTATCAAAGAAATTCATCATCCAACAACTAGTATTTCCTACAGAAAAGCCCTACAAAGACTTAAATATGAAGAATTTTATACCTACTTATACAATATTCATACGATGAAACAAAAGAGAATGAAAGAAGAAAGTGCCATTTCAAAAGAATTCTCTTATGATCTAGTACAAAAACTAATAAATAGCCTACCATTTTCTTTAACTATAGATCAAGAAAATACTATCAAAGAAATAGAGCGTGACATGAAAAATAAGATAAGAATGAATCGTTTAGTACAAGGAGATGTAGGAAGTGGGAAAACAATTGTAGCATTAATAGCAAGCTATATGAATTATTTAGCAGGGTACCAAACAGCACTAATGGTACCAACAGAAATTTTAGCAACTCAACACTACCAAAATGCCATTGATATATTGAAAGATACTAAAATGAATATAATTTTATTAACTTCTAATACAATCAAAAAAGAAAAAAAATATAAACAAATAGAACTTGGAGAAATTGATCTAATCATAGGAACCCAATCTCTAATTCAAGAAAAGTTAAAATACAACAATCTAGGACTAATTATTACAGATGAACAACATCGTTTTGGCGTTCACCAAAGAGAAACTTTAAAAAATAAAGGAATATTTCCAGATGTCCTATCCATGAGTGCAACGCCGATTCCAAGAACTTATGCCCTAACCATTTATGGTGACATGGATGTATCTAGTATCAAAACTAAGCCATCTGGAAGAAAAGAAATAATTACTTACTTTAAAAAAGAAAAAGAAATAACAGAAGTACTAAATTTAATGAAAAAAGAAATAGATCAAGGGCATCAAATCTATGTAATAGCACCATCCATAGAAGAAAACAACTCTAACAATTTAAATAATATCCATATTCTAGAAAATAAAATGAAACTAGCCTTTGGAAAAATAGCTAAGTTAGGTGTAGTACACGGTAAACTATCTCCAGAAGAAAAACAAACAGTAATGAAACAATTCGAAGAAGGAAAAATTGATATTTTACTCTCAACAACAGTGATTGAAGTAGGAGTAAATGTGCCAAATGCTTCCATGATAGTAATATTTCAAGCAAATTTCTTTGGATTATCCACACTGCATCAGTTAAGAGGAAGAGTGGGGAGAGGAAATATTCAAAGTTACTGCATTTTAATATCAAATAAAGATCAAGAACGCTTAAAAATGTTAGAATCTTGCAGCGATGGATTTGAAATTAGCGAATACGACTTTAAAACCAGAGGAGAAGGAGATTTATTTGGAATAAGACAAAGCGGAGATGCTAATTTTCAACTGGCAAACATTAAAAAAGATTTCGAATTATTAGTAAGAGTAAAGCAGGACATAGAAAGCATAAATAAATATAATCGTTGAATTAAAAAGTAAACGCTCGTGAAGTTGAGAAAAGCATAAATTCTTTGAATTTAAGCTTTTTTCAACTTGAAAAAGATTGA
>CACXEZ010000036.1 GCA_902766815.1 uncultured Erysipelotrichaceae bacterium
ATTTTCATATACTCCCATTGAAATTTAATAAGAATTCATATATAATATTTCTAGAAAGAGAGCGTTATGGTTCGTAAGCTGTTTCTTAATCGCTCCATTGACGGATCTGTTCGAACTTTTTTCGAACTTGATATATAGAAATCAATCAGAAATGGTTGATTTTTTCGTTGTATATGAAAAATCATTCTAAAAAGAAAGGATGGTGTCTATGATAAATATTATTAAGCAAGAAATTACTATTGATAAATCTTTAAAGCAGAGATTAGAGTTTATTTGTGAATTTACAGGAACTACTCCAACATTTATTAATGGAAGTATTTGTAAAATAGATAACACTAATCTCTCCTATGTAGAACCTCATCAGATAATCATCAAAGGTATAATATTTCCTGCTTTTTAATTATTCTGATGAGATTTATATTAAGAATTTTCTAATAAGATTAAGTTATCAGAGCTAGAAACCTATTTATAAAGGCATTATCTTGCTTTAATTTGGCATATCGGAAAAATATGTTATAATGTATCTAGCTAAGACAAATCTATAATATGTCATATAAAGAATTTGATTATAATTCTTGTGAAAAGTAAAGTTATATTATAGAAACTATTAATCACTTAGCATCTTTAGAAGAATTTGTACAAAAGGGGATGATGATAGTGTATTCAGACTACTTAATAAACAATTCAACATATGAAAAATGTAGTCTACTATAATTGTTATAAAGATATTTTTAATAAAATCAATGATTTAAATAGCAATCTGAATTTAAAATAAGAAAAAAACTTTAAGAGATCAAAATAACTATAAAAAATAAGGATAAATCTAAGAAGGTGAAAAAAATGAAAAAAGTAATTTTAAAAATAGAAGGAATGAGTTGTAGTGCCTGTCAAAATAGAATAGAGAAGTATCTAAACAAACAGGATGGTGTAAAAGCATCAGTCAATTTAGTGATGCAAGAAACTCTAATAGAATATGATGAAGAAAAAGTAACACTAATTGATCTAAATAGATTTATTTCAGAATCCGGCTATAAAAGTTTAGGACCTGCCAATGAACATATAGAATATAAGAACGATAACATGAAATTCAAACTATTAATCTTTGCAATTCTTACCATAAGTCTAATGTATATATCTATGGTCCATATGATTCATTTACCAACAATTCCATATTTAAACATGGAAAAGAATCCAATAAATTACGGAGTTTCCTTATTCGTATTAACTATACCATTCATAATATTTGGTTTTGATATCTTAAAAAGTGGAATTACCAAACTATTCCACAGAAGTCCTAATATGGATACTCTAGTTACTATTGGAGTATTAGCTAACTTTATCTATAGTACATTAAATCTAATATTATTAATTTTAGGAAATAATATGATGGTAGAGTATTTATACTTTCCTTCATCTGCAATGATAATTTATTTTATAAAACTAGGGAGATTTATTGATAAAAAATCGAAAGAAAAAACAAAAGAAGCAATTAAAGAATTAGTAGAAATTACTCCAAAGACTGCCTTGCTTAAAACTCAAACAGAAGAATTAGAAGTAACCATTGATGAAGTCAATATTGGAGATATATTAATCTGTAAACCAGGAATGAAAGTAGCGGTAGATGGAATTATTACGAAAGGAGAAACACATTTAGATGAAGCATTTATTACTGGAGAATCAATTCCTTCAAAGAAGAAGAAAAATGACAAAGTAATAGCAGGTGCAACCAATCTAGATGGATACATTGAATATAGAGCTGTTCACATAGGCCCTGAATCAACAATTTCAGAAGTAGTAAGATTAGTAGTAGAAGCAGCCAATACAAAAGCACCAATTGCAAGAATTGCCGACATAGTATCAGGATATTTCGTTCCGAGTATCATACTAATTTCCTTATTAACACTTATAATTTATTTATTATTAGGAAATAGCATCGATGAAGCCCTTACTTCATTTGTCACAGTCTTAGTAGTAGCTTGTCCTTGTGCTTTAGGTCTTGCTACACCTCTAGGAATCGTAATAAGTGAAGGAGTATGTGCAAAAAATGGAATTTTAGTTAAAACAAGCGAAACATTAGAGAATGCTCACAAAATAGATACTGTAGTATTTGATAAAACCGGAACGTTAACCTATGGCAATTTAAAAATATCTCATGTGAATAATTATTCCACATATTCTAATGAAGAATTATTAAAAATAGTTGCCAGTTTAGAAAAAAAATCAATCCACCCAATAGCAAATGCTTTTAACGAATATGACACAAGAAAAATAAATATAGAAATGTTTCAAAATCTACCAGGTATTGGATTGTCAGGAGTTATCAATGAAAAAGAAATCTACATAGGAAGTAATAAATTATTCAAAAGATTAAATATCGAGAACATTCATGAAAAAGATGAAACTAAATTATTAAATCTTCAAAATAGTATTATCTATGTAATTGAAAATAGAAAAGTAATTGCCTTAATTGGAGTAAAAGATATCATTAGAGAAAATGCCGTTAACACGATAGAAAAATTAAAACAAATGAATAAAAAAGTAATAATGCTGTCAGGCGACAATCAAAAAACAGCTAATTCAGTAGCTGAAATCTTAAAAATTGACAATGTAATAGCTAATGTAATGCCATCTGAAAAAGAAAAAATTCTAAAAGATTTAATGAAAGATAATCACAAAATAATGATGATTGGTGACGGAATCAACGATGCACCATCACTAGCAAGTGCTGATATTGGTCTTTCTTTAAATAGTGGTACCGATATAGCTGGAGATTCAGCCGATATTATTCTAATGCAAGACGATCTATCTAAAATAGTAATGCTATTAAAGATAAGTAAAAAAACTATCAAAAATATAAAACAAAACCTATTTTGGGCCTTTATATATAATATTGCGATGATTCCAATTGCAATAGGACTATTAAAACCATATGGAATAAATCTAAGTCCCATGCTTGCATCCCTTACTATGACCTTAAGTAGTTTAACAGTTATCTTTAATTCATTAAGACTAAAAAATGTAGATAAGTGACATTGCAATAAAAACAAAAAAGTCAGAATGAATTATAATCTACTAAATATTAATAAGTATAGTACACAGATTGTATAGTGTTATAAATGACAACTGAAATTAAAAAAAGAAAAATTATATAATGTTAAGAATAAAAACTATAATTATCATAAAATTTTTGTTACTACTCAGCGTTACTATTCACAGCCTAGGTAGAGATTAAGCCTCTATCTTTTTACTTTTATTATATACTATTATTCTTTAAATGTAAGGTCTATCTTTTATGTTATTTCTATTTTATAATAGAATCAAGGTAGTGATATTATGGCATCAAATTATGAAAAATTTCTTAATAAAGATTATCAAAAATTATTAGAAAAATATGATAAAAAATCTGAAGAATATAAACAATTAAAATATGAGTATCAATTATTACAATCAAAGTATAATACAAAAGAAAGACAATTAGAAATTGCACTAAGTGAAGCTGAAAAAAATGCTAGTATAAAATATCAAGATGTTATTGATGAGAAGGATAAAGAAATTTTTAGATTAAAAGCACTTTTAAACATAGATGGAACTAATGCTGGTATTCCTACTAGTCAAACTCCAATTAATAAGAAGAAAATAATTCCTAATACTAGAGTTAAATCTAACAAAAATAAAGATGGACAAATCGGACATAAAAAACATAAGTTAGAAAAATTTGCTGATGAAGAAATAAATGATAATGTAAATTATGAATTAGAAAGCTGCCCTAGTTGTGGTGGAACTTTAACTGAAATTGGAGAAATATGCAAAGATGAACTTAGTTATCGTTTTGTTCCAATAAAAAGAAGAAATCATTTTATTAAATATAAATGTGATTGTTGCAAAAAGGAAGTTCATCAAACCATACCTAATCGTTTGAAAGAAGATAATCAATATGGTAGTGAAATTCAAGCAGTTGCTTTATCGCTTGCTAATGAAGGCAATGTTTCAATGAATAAAATTAGACATATCATTAAGGACTTCTCACATGGAGAAATTGATATGAGTGAAGGCTATATTGCTAAGCTTCAAAAGAAAGTATCAGAAAAATTAAGTAATTTCAAAGATGACTTATATAAAAAAATATTAACTCGAAAAATATTATATTGGGATGATATAGTAATAATGATTAATACTAATAGAGCTTGTTTACGTTTTTATGGTGACGAAACAATTGCATATTATACAGCACATAACCATAAAAACGAAGACGGTATAAAAGAAGATGCTATATTAAATACATTATCTAAAGATGTTACAGTTATGCATGACCATAACAAATTTAATTATAAATATTCATATCAAAATATAGAATGTAATATTCATTTAATTCGTGATTTAGAAAAATGTAAAAATAATTGTTTTCATGACTGGTGTGATAAATTTAAAAAATTAGTTCAACAGGCAATTCACGATAGAAAAAAATATTTAGAAAAAAAGAAAGACTCTTTTGATATTGAATATATAAATGATTTTGATAATCAATACGAGGATATTTTATATAATGCAATTGAAGAAAACTTAACAAAAACTAAAACACATTATGATAAAGAAGAAAGAGCATTAATAAATAGAATATTGGAGTATAAAGATAATTATTTCATATGGATGTATGACTTTTCATTACCAGTAGATGATAATCTAAGCGAAAGAACTTTAAGAGGAGCAAAATCAAAAATGAAAATCGCAGGTCAATTTCAAAATGAGAAAACAGCAAAATACTATGCAGATATTAAAACATATATAGAAACCTGTTATAGAAATAATATAAATCCTACTGAAGCTTTAATAAGACTTATGGAAAATAATCCTTATACTGTTAATGAAATATTTGGAAAAGAAAATGACTAAGATATTAAATATCTTAATCACTTTTTCAAGTATTTTTATTTTTTAGGCTGTGAATAGTAACTTTTTTTAAATTTTTTCAAAGAAAAGGGTTGTCAAACACAAAAAAGTATTATATAATGAACTAGTCAACCGAAAAGTTGCATATCATATATAATGATATTAAGTAGATGCCTGAGTGGCGAAATAGGTAGACGCACAGGACTTAAAATCCTGCGAGATTCAAACCTCGTGTCGGTTCAAGTCCGACCTTAGGCACCAATCGCGGAGAAATACCCAAGTCTGGTTGAAGGGACCGGTCTTGAAAACCGGGAGGTCGAGAAATCGGCGCAGGGGTTCGAATCCCTTTTTC
>CACXEZ010000037.1 GCA_902766815.1 uncultured Erysipelotrichaceae bacterium
AAGGACATGTGTAGATAAAAATGAAAATAAAACTGTAGAAAAAAGGTATTATATAACAAGTTTATCTGTAGAAGAAATTGAAAACTTTAAAAAAGCAGTTAGAGATGAATGGAAAATAGAAAACAATTTGCATTGGCATTTAGATTATACTTTTAAAGAAGATAGCAATTTAACAGTAGATAGAAATGCTCAACAAAATTTGAATATCATAAGAAAAATTTGTTTAAGTTTATTAAAAATAGCCAAGCCACTATATACGAACAAAAGTTTAAAGAAAATACGTTTTATATTAAATTGTGACTTTGAAAATGAGATAGTTAAAATGCTAAATTTTATTGAAAATAGTAGCTTTTAACATTTTTTAACATGCTTCAAAGCCACTAACGATGATTTTATCCTGTTAAAGAAATGTCAAATATTTACAATGATTTAATTTTTATGTTACTATTCAGACTAGAGATATAAAATTAGTTAATAAATTTAGGTGGTATTTGTATAATTTAAAAAAATAAAAATTTAATTTGACAAATACAAAATATATAGTATAATTATACTTAGAGAGAGGTGTGATAAACTATGAAAAATGGTAGAATGAATGATATGTATAAGCAATTAGAAGAAGCTATTAATAAATGTAATAGTTTATCACAAATTATAATTGAAGAAAGAAAAGTTCATAAAGAAGAAATAAAAAAACTAAATGAAGATTTCAAAGAAGAAAGAAAAGAAATGAATTCTAAGGTGCAAATATTAGAACAATCATCTGAAGAAAAAGATAAACTTATTGAAAAACTATTAAATGAAATTGATAGACTAAAAAAGATAGTAAATAATAATAGTGATAATTCATCAAATCCACCATCAACAGATATAAAGGGAAATAAGAAAGAAGTTTCAAATAATAGAGAAAAGACTAATAAAAAAGTTGGTGGGCAAAAAGGTCATAAAGGAGCATCATTATCAAAGCAATTTGTTAAAGAAAAAATTGATAACAAAGAATTTAAACATGAAGTAATAAATGTAGGAAAGAAAACTGATAATTATATTTCAAAATATGTATTAGATGTAGAAGTTAATGTTATTGCAAAAGAATATAGATTCTATCAAGACGAAAATGGGAAATATAATGTTCCAAAGGAGTTTCAGACTGATGTACAATACGGGTCTGAGATTAAGACTTTGTGCGCAATTTTGAATACTCAAGGAGTTGTAGCAATAGATAGACTAACAGATTTTGTTAGTTCAATTTCTCATGGAAAATTAAATATTTCAAATGGAAGTATAGTAAATTTTATAAAAGAATTAAAAGAGAAAAGTGCGCCAATAATAACTAATTTACAAGAAAAAATATTAAATTCTACATTGATGTATACAGATGCAACAAACGCAAGATGCAATAATAAAAATGTATTTGTAAGAAATTACAGTACAGAAACATATACATTGCTAAAAGCTACAAAGACTAAAAGTATGAAAGATATAAATGAAACTGGTATATTGCCTAAATATACTGGTAATTTGGTGCACGATCATGAAACATCTATATACAATTATGGTAATAAACATGCAGAATGTAATGTTCATATAGGGAGATATTTAAAAAGAAATCTTGAAGAAACAGAAAACAAATGGAGCAAAGACATGAGATGGTTCTTGAATTCACTAAATGAATATAGAAAAAGATTAATATTAAAAGGAGATGATAAACTACCTGAAGAAAAACTAGAAAAGTATTCATTAATATATGATAGATTATTAACTGAAGGATATGAACAAAATAAAAAAATAAAATCACAATATTATAAAAAGGAAGAAAAGAAATTACTAAATAGGATGAAGAAATATAAGGAAAATCACTTGATGTTCTTATATGATTTTAGTATGCCTTTTGATAATAATCTATCTGAGAGAGAACTAAGGCATGTGAAAACGAAACAAAAAATATCAGGGCATTTTAAGAGTATGGATGGTTTACAAGGATACCTTGATATAAAAAGTATAATTATAACATGTCAAAAAATAGGAAAAAATTTTTATGAATTTATAAAAAGTATATTTGAAAACACCCCAGTTACAGTATAATAACTGAGGTGTTTAGGGGACGTTGCTAAAATATATTTGTAAATATATCTTAGCAAATTTTTATTATCACTTTTATCTTAAGTCTGAATAGTAACAAGTATAATTCTATTATTTAGTTAAACTCTTATTAAGTATTGAATATTTCTTATTTATATTATATAATAAGTTTGGAATGGTGAGAGTTATGGCAAATAAAAAGAAAAAATTTTTAAGTAAAAAAACAATAGGGTATATTGAAACAATTATATATATTTTAGCGATAATTTTGGGAATTTTTGTGTGTGATTTTGGTCATATTTATTTAAAAATGTTACCTATACTTTTTTTTCTTGGATTTGTTGGAAGGATTGTTTTTGATAAACCTGTAATAACTACAGTATTTGGAGTGATTACAGCAATTTGTATAAATGAAATGATTGAACATGCAAGTTTTTCAGATAATTTATTTATAAGTTTGTGTAATGGTTTAAATATAGCAATGGGAGAATTATCTGGAGAATATTTTACTAGGTCAAAAAAATTAATGCATAAAAAAAAGAAAAATAATAAAGCGATTTTTACGTATATTGTAACATTATTTATTTTTGTGGTTTCAGGCTTTGTATTTTTATATACAAGTGGAGATTATATTTCATACTTTAAAGCAAAAAAAAGACTTGATAATTATTTAGAAGAAAGTTATAAAGATCAAGAATTTAAACTTGTAAAATGTAAGTATAATTTTTACAGAGCAAAAACTTATACGTATGAATTAAGAAATAAAATAAAAGAAATAAATACTAATTTTATAGTTCTTAAGGATACTAATTATGCTGTATATGATGAATATCAGTTTATTGAGAAGTCCCAAAATAACAAAAAAATTAATGAAGAATTCAGTAAGTATATGGAGAATATAGATACAAGTTTAGAATTTAAAATAGGGTATTTAAATTCAGGAAAGCTAAAGCTTATTATATCTAAAAATTCTAGAAATGTTGATGACAATATTGTAAAAGAATTTGTAAGAGATACAAATGATGTTATATTAAAACTTTATGAATTTAACAAAAAAAATAAAATAAATTATATAGAGCTATCACTTGTTGATATGGAAAATAATGAAAATAGTTTAGTGTCAAATTTAGAACTAGATGATATAAAAAAAAGTGACAATTCTTATGAATACATATTTAATTCACTTGTGGTTGAATTTATTGATAACTAAACGCGGAGGTAAAAATGACTGAGGAAAACCCAAGAAGAAAACCATCATTAATTAGCATAATGCTGATTTTTGTTATAATAATTTCAATAACATTTTTTGTGGTAAAAGAAATAGAAGCAAAAGATGTTTCAAATAAAAAAAGATCAATATTAGATGTTAATAGTCCTGAGTACTTAGCAAC
>CACXEZ010000038.1 GCA_902766815.1 uncultured Erysipelotrichaceae bacterium
AAATTAAAAGAAAACGATAATAGTCAAAAAAGTTCTTATGTAATCATTGATGAAGTAGCAGAAAAACAATTATCCTGTGATGAAGAAATAGAAAGATTTTATGAAGATGAATTTTATGCATATTACTGGTCATGTATAAAGAATGAACACATGATAGTAAAATATGAAAATGGAACAACAAAATTAGTAAGTGAAGCATTAAAAGATGGAAGTATTACGCTTTCTGATTTAGATAAAAATAATATTAGTTATATCAAAGAACCCATACGAGAAATAGTAATTAATGATGAAACAAACTAACAAAAATTAAATAATTTACTGTAACCTAATTTGACAACTAATTGCTATTAAATTACCTTTAATTTAAAGGTATGAAAAATAAAATGAAACATACTACTTTACATACTATTAAATAGAAGAATTAAGATTAAGTTAAGTACTTATAAGTGCATCATTATTGACAATTAAACGATTATAAACTATTATAGGGCCTATAAGAAAGAGATTATCAACACCGACTAGGCCCTTCAATATGATAGGAAACTCGAACTTTTGATTTCGAGAGTAATAAATGCTAACAAAAATGTTAGTTTTTTTGTTATTTAAGAAGGGATGAGTGAGATTATATATTAACAATAGAAACTAAAAACTAGAGATAAATAAAGAATTATTAAAGAAAATTAAGGTGATTTGTAAGTTTGCTTATACCAAGCCTAATATCACAAATGAAAATATTAAAGGGACAAATATTGCTTATATTAAACCACATATTATTAAAATTAATAATATTGATTATTTAATGTTTGATGAAGAGGGTGACATATTTATTAATATTTTTAATGAAAAATAAAACTTAAAAGTTTTGAAGATTACATTAAAAGACATCTTTAAGTGAAAAAATTAAAAAATGTAAAACTTGTGATACAATACTTATAACGAAGGGAGATTTATACTTTATGAAAACAGAAGACTTAAAAAAAACAAGTGAAGAATTACAAGAAGAAATCAAAAAGAATAATGAACAAATAGCTATAAGTGATGAAAGAACTAGAATGGCAAATGTTAATCAATTTGAATATAAGGCACTAACAACATTAGGATTTTCTATGACTCCTTATTTAGGTTTAATTATCTTATCTGCAGCATTAACAAACAATGGAGCAATGGCATCTATAACAAGTGCTATACTTACAGAAAGTTTACCACTTATTATTGTTATTAGTTCTTTAGGTGTAGGAACTATTGGAAGAAAAATATTAGAATGGAAATTTAAAACGAAAGAAAGAATTAAAGTATTTACAAAAGCAAAATCTCAATCTGAAAAGTTTCAAGAAGAAGTAAAATATGCTGTAGAATTAGAAAAGGCAAAAAATAGAAACAAAGCTATTCAACAAACAATGGATTCATTGAATTCAAACCAATCAATTTTAAATTCATTATCTAGTAGATATGATATTAGTGACAATACTTTACCCCAAACCCGAAAAGAATCTCAAAAAAGAGTTGAAGAACTTTCTACACTTTTAAACGAAAAATTTTGGAAAGTAAGAACAAAAGGTCAAAAAGTAATGGATATAATGATAACATGAATGATGGGTGCATTATGTGCAGTGATGTATGGCACTTTACCATTTATAATGTTGAGGGATTCACTTACATATAGTTCTACATCTTTAAACTCAATATTTATTTTCAGATCATTATTTATTGTAGGAGTTGCAGGTAGTAGCGGATATATGGTAAAAAGAAATAAGGATTGTGAAAAAGCTTTTAATATGTTAAACAGTGAACTAGGTGAAAATGCTTTACCAGATAAAATAAAAGAAGCTTATGAAGAAAAACAAGATTTAGATGCAAAATTAGAAAGTAAACTAAGAGAAATTAGTATAATATTATCTCAATTACAAGAGCAAAAAAAAGTATTGGAATTATTTGCAGATGATGATAATGAAATTGAAAAGACATTAGAGCCAACAGTTTCAGAAGAACATACTATTGAAAAAAAAAGATACTATTTTTAGATATAGTCAAGAAGATTTAAAGGCATTTATGGATGAAGATATATTTGATGATGTAGAAAGAGAACAGTAGTAGAAAAAAAAGGCCCTTCATTAGTATTGAGAAGGAAACCAAATAATACACAAAATCTACAAAAGTAGCGAAAAATTATGCTACTTTTTATTTTCTTTATTAAAATCTTATTAGAAGTTGATATTGAATTATTAATTTCTCACTAATGAAAAAGCACCTTTCAATCAAGAAATCTGTCCGAATTTTTATAGTTCAGTTTTTTCTATATAGTAAGTAACTGAAAAACTATCAAAAGTATTAATAATAGTTCTATACTTATATATAATATTACTCAATGATTGAGGATATATTAAATGAAGATTAATTTAGCTAATAATTATGTGTGAAAAAGTTATTATCACCAATTTCTCAATAGAGTCTAATCTAATTAAGACCATTTTGTAAAAGTTCTAAATAATATGATACCTATCCTTGAAATTTTTAATATACTTCTTCCTTATAGCAGGCATTATGCCAGATGCCACTTCTACTGAAACATCATTCATATTCATAAGTGTAGTATCCAGTAAGATTGAATCTTCTACGCTTGTTTCAAATAATTCATTCAAATCTTTTAAACATCTATTATATTCATCTAAATTGTCAATATTTAAAAAATTTCTTTTCTCTAATGATAAGTTAGCGTAATAATCTCTTTTTAGAGAGATCAAAGGATCAGCATATGTAATAACAAGAAAATCTATTAACTGCTTTGATATTTGACTATATTTTTCTTTTTGATATACATATTGAAAGTTTGGCATATCGCCTCTTATAAATCTTCTATAATTCCAAATTTGCCTATCATTGATGGAGCTGTCAATTAAAATTATTTCTCTATCAGAGTTAAGAATATTTTCTAACTGTTTTGTAACTTCTTCCATGATTGCCATATTAGATTTAGTGGAACTTACATCTTTATATTTTTGTTTAAATATTTCTTTATAATATTGAGATGTTGTAAACTCTTCAATTACAGTTGTATTAAAACCACCTTTTTTAAAGAAATCATATAAATTATTTATTGTAGTAGTCTTACCAGTTCTAGGTGTACCACAAAATTCTATGACAAATGGCTTAGATAAAGAACATAAACTCTTTAAGTGTTGTAGTTCTTGCTTTTGAGCATGTAATTTTTTCAATTTATGATTATATTCACGATTATCATTAAAAATAGTATCTTTTAAATACAAGTCTTTCTTAGCTTCAAAAACAATATCTAATACATTCTTAAGCCTTGTAAATATCGGTAAATTTTTATCTTCATGATAAACTAAACTTGCATATATATTAGTATAATACCATTTTTGTTGTTCTTCACCCCTTTTGAAAGAAGAAAAATCTCTTCTTCCACTTTTTTGAAATTTAAGCATTAAATCCTCTAAATTATTTATTTTATCTGCACAAATAACTAATTTATTTCTTAAAGGTAATTTTTTTGTTTCTTCAATAGTATGTTTCTTTCTTTCTTCCCAAGATAACGACTTATCTGGTTCAGAAGCTCCCATTACCAAATTAGCAATATCATTGCCAAATTCTTTTTCAATATCTAAAATAGTATATTTAGTATCTTCAACTACATCATGCAAATATCCGGCTGCAACAACATAATCGTCATAACCATATTCTTCAAGTAATTGACCAACACTAATAGGATGAATAATCATTGGTTTATCAGGCTCACTTTTTCTAACTTGTCCCATATGAGCGTGGATAGCAAAGTCCTTTGCCTTTTCTTTTACATTATTTATCATAATAATTTATCACTCCTTACAATCAATATTTTAACATATAAGATTAAGAGATTCATATGAATTAACTAAAAAAGGCAAATTTAAAAATAAAAATGAAATAAAAAAATAGTAAAGTATTTTAACGAAGTTGTAATGGGTAGCTAATTGATTGAATTGTTAAAAATAGTACCTAAAACTATTTTCACAATAAAAAAACCTTGAAATTCAAGGCTTAATTTCTTCATGGGACGGATGGTGGGAATCGAACCCACGCATGTTGGAACCACAATCCAATGTGTTAACCACTTCACCACATCCGCCATGACA
>CACXEZ010000039.1 GCA_902766815.1 uncultured Erysipelotrichaceae bacterium
AAAACAATAATCCTACATATATGATGTATGAAAACAGAAAATTTACTATTTATGATATAGAAGGGAATATATTTGATAGTATAGAAATATAAACATAAATTAATTTTTAAGGGGGCTAATATGGAACAGTTAGAAGACAAATATAAAAATGATAAATATGATCGTTCATTATATATTTCAAAGGGATATATATTACCAGATGGCAGTCAATTAACAAAATCTTATGCAAGATTGCATGAGGATATGGCAAAAAGGTTTATAGAAGAAAACTATAAATATACATTTGCCAATGATATTATCAAAGATCCTAAAGATTTTATACTAATGAGAGTTGGTGCATTACAAGTAATGTCATGTGGTTTACCAATATTATTACATTGTGATGAAAAATTGAGTAAAGAAATTGAAGAAGCCATTGTTTCATATTTAAGTTATGATTGGAAAGAAATATGTTCATCTAAATTATATTCGTATTTAATCCTAGAAAATTAATTGTAATATCAGGTAAAATGGTATGCCTATCTTTATTTCTCTTACCATCACGAATAAGAATTTTATGTTCTTTAGAATTTAAATCTTCTATCTTTAACTTAAAAATTCCATTAACTCTTAATCCAGAACAAAAACCAAGTAATAACCAACACTTATGTTTTAAATTTTTTTCTTCATTAATAATCATAAGAAATTTATCTTTTGGTAAGATAGTTGGTAATTTATTTGATACTTTTGATGAGGGTAAATAAACCTTATTTAGAGATGTTTTAAAACATACTAAATATAGCAATCTAATAGAAGCAATAGCAAAATTATAAGTATATTTACTTTTATTAGGCCTAATAAAGCATTCATTTAAATAAGGTATAATATCCTCTTCATTTAATTCTTCAATATTTGTATTTTTATCAAAATACTTAAAAAAATTATTTAAAGCACATTTATGTTAATATAAGTATTTTCACTTCCACCTCTCAAAATTAAATTTTCATGGATTTTCTCAATCCATAGTTGTCTGTTTTCAACATTATTCATAAATAAAACCTTCTTTCTTTACCAAAGAAACAAGTTTTATCATTTTAGTACTTTAAATTTTTATCATTTTATTGTAATATATTTATAGTACATTGGTGATATTTGTTTCTTTGGTCAGTTACTTATATTATCTTAAAATGTGCTTTTTTTGTTTGGGTTTAACTCTAATGTAAAGACTTTTCGTAAGAAATTTGGTACAATTTAATGGGATGATTATTAATGAGTGAAAATGAAATAATGAAGTTAATGGATACAATTAATTATGGGTGGATAGATAAAAATGGGATAAAGCATATAGATGATTTTAAAACATTTTCAGATGATTACATACTTCAATCTCCAGAAGAATTAATAAACAATAAAATAGGAATATGCTGGGATCAAGTTGAACTAGAAAGAGAGTGTTTTAAAAACTATAAATCGTTAAAAACATTTTTTCTAGTTCATTATGATAATGATATATGTCCTACACATACATTTCTAACATATGAAAAAGATAATAAATATTATTGGTTTGAACATTCTTGGAAAAAATTTAAAGGAATTCACGAATATAATTCACTTAATGATTTATTAATAAATGTGAAACAGTATTTTGTCGAATTTGAATTGAAAAACAATTATGATGAAAATAATCTGATAATGAGAAAATATACAAAACCTAAGTATAATATAACAGCGCAAGGATTTTTTAAACATTGTGGAAAAGGTGAAGTTATTAAAATATAAGTATAGAAAAGGTTATAAAATCTTTATAGACAACGCGTAGCTAACAAAATGTCATTTTTACCTTATTTTACGGGGTTATCAATTTACAAAAAAGATAAGAAAGCTTTTTGGAAAGTTCGATTATTCGGACTTTTTTCTATGTTTAAATACCCAAAATATACATTTTTTAAAGTCCGCAAGCTACAAGTAGGCTACACAAACTTGCAAACCCTTTATTCATCTTAGGTTAGTAGTGCAAGCTAGGTGAACAAATTAAGATTTTATGTGGTATACTTAAATATAGGAAGTGAAAATAATGATCAATAAATTTAATAATGAAAATAAAGAATATTTAATATTTGCAAAAGAAATCGCCTATGAAGCGGAGAAAATAATGAAAAAGTATTTTTTGGAAGATAATGGTGCTAGCTATAAATATGATCAGACAATAGTTACAAAAGCAGATACAGAAATTAATAGTTTACTTATAAAGAAAGTAAAAGAAAAATTTCCGACACATTCAGTTGATGGTGAGGAGGAACAATTTGGTAAAAGTGAATATGTTTGGGTATGTGATCCGGTAGATGGTACAGCTATGTATGCAAGACATATTCCTGTTGCGGTTTTTTCTCTAGCATTAGTAATAAACGGTGTTTCAACCATGGGTGTTGTATATGATCCATTTACAGATAATTTATATTTTGCTGTAAAAGGTTGTGGAGCATTTCGAAATGATAAAAAAATACTTGTTAATAATATAGAACTTGATGATATGAAAAGTGTAAGTAATATGGATATGTGGCCTAAAGCAGAATATAACTTATATGATTCAATTAAGGAATTAGGTAAAAAAACATATTTTGTTGGAGTTGGAAGTGTAATTAGAGCATGTATGTGTGTTGCAAATGGTGATTTCAATTTAGCAATATTTCCAGGCACGAAACATAAAAATTGTGATATAGCAGCAGCAAAAGTTATTGTAGAAGAAGCTGGTGGAAAAGTAACAGATTTATTTGGTAATGAACAACGATATGATTGTAGTATTATGGGGCTGTAATAAGTAATTCGGTAGTTCATTCTGAAGTAATAACTATAATAAACGATAATTTGAAAAATTTAAAATAGGAAGAAAAAATACTTAGCTCTCATTAAGAACAACGTATAAGACTTTTTAGGTAGGCAACAAAATGCCCGTAAACCTGCATAAATAAAGAGGCGCTAAATTATAAAACGATTGAAATCTATATTTACAAATACTTGAAATTATTGATATTTCAAGTGTTTTTATTTGCATAGCTTGTATAAGTTTTTTTCAAGCCTGTTCGTAGCAAAAAAATATAAATAGGTGATATAAAAATTAATTTATATTTAAGTTTAAAAGTATGTGGTGAATATGAAATTGATAAAGTATTTATGGATGCAAATTTAGAAAATTCCGCTTCATAGAAAACTATGAAAGCATTGGGAGGAGAAAGAGTAAAAGAGTATTATGATAATGAAAATGCACACTGTAACAGTATATATTAAATAAAAAAGCAGAGATAAAAATTTATCATGTACAACCTCTATAAATTTAAAATTGAAATAAATATTCTTTAAGTAGTCATTTTCCTACTTTTTCTTTTGGCTAAACTCTGTTATAATAATACTTAAGAAAGAAAGTGATAAAATGGAAATACTAAATAGACGTGCCAAATACGATTACCAAGTAGAAGAAACTTACGAAGCTGGTATGGTATTAACAGGAACAGAAATAAAATCAATAAGACTAGGTAAAGTAACCTTAAAAGATAGTTATGCTATCATCAGAAACGAAGAAATATTTCTACTAAATACTCATATCTCAGCCTATGAAAAAGGAAATATTTTTAATCATGATGAAGAAAGAACTAGAAAACTTCTAATGCATAAAAAAGAAATATTAAAATTAAGTAATAAAGTCATGTTAGAAGGATACACCCTAATACCATTAAAAATATATTTTGTTAAAGGGAAAGCTAAAGTATTAATTGGTCTATGTAAAGGTAAAAAAAACTATGACAAAAGACAAAGTATCAAAGAAAAAGATATAGCAAGAGAAATGTCTAAAACTTATAAATATTAAAAGAAAGAGGAAAGCTATGGATATAAATAAAAGAATAGAAGAATTAATTAATATATTAAATGAAGCGAATTATAATTATTATGTATTAGATAATCCTACCATAAGTGATCAAGAATTTGATAAATACTTAAGAGAATTAACAGAATTAGAAATGGAATATCCTAACTTAAAAAGAAGTGATAGTCCAACCAACAGAGTAGGAGGAGAAGTTATAGAAGGTTTTGAAAAAGTAACTCATACAATTCCCATGCTTTCTATCGGAGATGTATTCAATGAAGAAGAAATTATTAATTTTGAGCAAAGAATTGAAAAAGAAGGATTTCATCCTGAATATGTATGTGAGTTGAAAATTGATGGTCTATCTGTATCTCTACATTATGAAAATGGCAAATTAGTAAGAGCTGCAACTCGTGGAAATGGAACAATAGGAGATGACATTACCACAAACGTAAAAACAATCAAAACCATTCCACTTACGTTAAAGAAAAAAATAAATATAGAAGTTCGTGGAGAAATCTATATGAGTAAAAGCACATTAGAAAAACTAAATAAGGAAAGAGAAGAGCAAGGGCAACCATTATTACAAAACTGCCGCAATGCTGCTTCCGGCTCTATCAAACTACTAGATAGCAAGATCGTTGCCAAAAGAAATCTAGAATGCTTTATCTATCATCTACCTAACCCTCTAGACTATGGAATTAAAACTCACGAAGCAGCCTTAAATTTTATGAAAGAATTAGGTTTCAGAACTAATCCCAACAATCGTAAAGTAAAAAATATTGATGAAATTTTAAATTTTATTAAAGAAAAAACAGAATTTAGAGAAAATCTTCCTTACGACATTGACGGAATTGTAATTAAAGTAAATGATATTGATACTCAAATCAAACTAGGAAGTACTGCTAAATATCCTAAATGGTGTATTGCTTATAAATTTCCAGCAATGACAACATACACAAGACTAATCGACATCTTATTCACAGTAGGAAGAACCGGTCAAATTACTCCTAATGCCGTATTAGAACCTGTTATCGTTAGTGGGTCAACCGTGAAAAGAGCCACCCTTCACAATGAAGATAATATTATTTCAAAAGATATTCGAATTGGTGATATTGTATCCATCTATAAAGCAGGAGATGTCATTCCAGCCGTAGGTGAACCTCTACTTGAAAGAAGAACAGGTAAAGAAGTTCCGTTCCAAATGATAGAAAATTGTCCCATCTGTGGAACAAAGATCGAAAGAAAAGAAAATGATGCTGATTATTTCTGCCCCAACAACATGTGCCCAGCAAGAAGGGTAGAAGAACTAATCCATTTTGCAAGTCGCGAAGCCATGAACATAGAGGGATTAGGTGACAGCATTATGGAAGATTTATATAACTATCATTATATTAATGACTTAAGTGACCTATATCAATTAAAAAATTATCAAGAAGATTTAGAACAACTAGAAGGATACGGAAAGAAATCAGTAGAAAACCTATTCACAAGTATTGAAAATAGTAAACAAAATAGCCTAGAAAGATTATTATTTGGCTTAGGAATTAAGCAAGTAGGTAGTAAAATGGCAAAAACACTAAGCAAACAATACAAAACACTAGATAACTTGAAAAATGCAACCTATGAAGAATTAGTTGCTATACCAGATGTAGGACCCATTATTGCCAATAATATTGTAGCTTACTTCAAAGAAGAAAAAAATATTCAAATCATTGAAAAACTAAAAAACTTTGGTATAAATATGACCTACATAAACACTTCTAATATAGAAGAAGATGAACACTTTCTAAATAAAACATTTGTATTAACCGGAACCCTTACCAATATCACAAGAAACGATGCTAGTAAAATCATTGAAGAAAAGGGTGGTAAAGTAACAAACTCAGTCACTAAAAAAACTAATGTTGTGATTGTAGGTGAAAATCCCGGCAGCAAATACACAAAGGCAACAGAGCTTGGAATTGAAATTTGGGAAGAAGATGAGTTTATAAACCTAATCAATTAAAAAGAACCAAGGAGGAGTAATAAAACTTGGTTCTTTTTCTCTAATTCTATACAAAGAGGTGAATTTAATTAGAGGTACTTAAAATTAATCTTTTAATTTCTTTATCACTTAATACTTTCCCTTGACTAACAATCTTATCATTAACAACAAGTGCTGGAATCATATTAACATGATATTGTAATTTATCTTTATTTTGATTTAATTCTTCAATTTTAACATCTACATGATGAATATCACTTACTTGTCTTATACGTTTCATAAGCCTTCTACCAATAGAGCAATTAGAACCTATTAATTTTATTTCTATAATATCATCTCCTTTCTAACTATGTATAGTATAGCAATAAATTATGGGAGAATTGTCGAATAATTTTGTTAATATATTGTATTTTAATTTAGTATGATATGTTAGGTGAGTCATATGAAAAGAGATCTATTTATTATTTTAGTATCAACTCTTTTTATTTTAACATTAATGTATCTATATGACAAAGTAGAAGTTGTTCTAAATAGAGAATATCAAAATACCACTGATCACGTTCATATAGAGTATCCATATTTTCACAACCAAATCATAGATAATTATATCAATATATATCTAAATAATTATATAGAAAAAAATGGAAATAATAGTTTATTTATAGATTATGATTATACAGAAAAAAAACAAAATATTGAGTTAACTATATATATTTATGAAAAGAATGAAGGAATAATTAAAGAAAAACAAAAAACTTTCTCAGTAAACCTAACCAAAGGAACCATTCAAAGTATGGAATATGTAAAGGAAAATAAAGTATATGATATTTACTATCAAAAAATAATTGATAAAAATAAGCCCATGATTGCTTTAACATTCGATGACGGACCCAACCATAATACAGCCAAAATTTTAACCACCCTAGAGAAGTATCATATAAAAGCAACCTTCTTTATTTTAGGGTGTAACATCGAAGGAAACGAAAAAGTAATAAAAAAGATGAGTGACTTAAATATGGAAATAGGTAATCACATGTACAGTCACAAACTATTAACCAAATTAACTAGTGATGAAATTACGAAAGAAATTAAAAAAGTAGATAACTTGATTTTTGAAATAACGGGAAAAAATCCCACATTAATTAGACCAAGCTATGGAAGTTATAACAACAGAATAAAAAAGATAATGGATAGACCAATAATTATATGGAATATAGATACTTTAGATTGGAAATACCATAATTCTAAAAAAATTTATAAAAGAGTAATGAAATCAATAAGTGATGGAGATATTATCTTAATGCACGATATTTATAATGCTACAGCTAATAGCCTTGAACTAATCATCCCAGAATTATTAAAAGAAGATTATCAATTTGTAACCGTATCCGAGCTTCTTTATTATAAAGAAAAAAGTCTAGAAAAAGGAAAAGTTTATAGTAATGCCAACTAAGAAATATGTAAATTTTATTCTAATTTTATTATAATTATCAAAACAAGAGCTTGTAAAAAGCTCTTTTTTTTGTTATAATGTTAAAAGTCTTGATACTTATAAAAAAAGAAAGGAGTTATAATGAGTAAAATTAAAATTTTCAGTTTAGGTGGTTTAAACGAAAATGGTAAAAACATGTATGTAATAGAAATAGATAAAGATATATTAGTTATTGACGCTGGATTAAAATATGCTGATGAACATATGTTAGGAATCGATTACATCATTCCCAACATTGAATACTTAAAAGCAAACAAAAAAAGAATAAAAGGAATTTTCTTAACGCATGGTCACTACGAAAATGATGGAGCGATTCCTGACCTAATAGAAGACTTAGATACAGTACCTATCTATGGCTCTAAGTTCACAATAGATTTACTGAAAAAAGAATTAGAAGAAAAAAGAAAAAATATCAAGAATCTAATAGAGTTACCTGCATATAAAACATTAAACATTGGAAAAATCAAGATTTTTCCAGTTGGATTATCGCATTCTATCCCAGATAATCTAGGATATGCAATTTATACAAAAGATGGAGTAATCTTCTATGCTTCTGACTTTGTTTTTGATGCTATGATGAGAGGACATTATCAAACAGATATTGGCAAATTAGCTTATATAGGAAAACAAGAGGTACTTTGTCTTATGACAGAATCTATATATGCAGATAAAAGCGGACACACTGCTCCTAACCATCGTATCTCCAATTTAATCAGAGAAACACTAAATAAAAGCAACGGAAGAATTATCTTTAATGTTTTAGCTTCCCATTTATATAGAATACAAGAATTATTTAATGAAGTATCCAAGACTGAACGTAAAATTGTAATCATGGGAAAAAAACTACAAAGCATTGTAGATTATGCCACAGCTAACAAATATTTATTTATTGATAAAAAATGTGTAGGAGATTTAAGTAATTTAAATGACCCAGACGTTGTAATTCTAAATTCTGATGAAAGAGGGAAACCATACTATACAATTAACAAAATAGTAAACGGATACGACAAATTCATCAAACTAACACCAGCAGATACTGTATTTTTAGCATCCCCAGTTTACGAAGGAAGAGAAAAAACATTCTATAAACTATTAGATGATATTTCTAAACTAGATGTCAACGTTGTAACATTAGATAAAAACAATTTATCTCATCACGCATCCTCAGAAGATTTAATGATGATGATAGACCTAATGAAACCAAAATATTATTTTCCTATCAAAGGAGAGTATCGTTTTCAAGTAGCAAATGCCTCTTTAGCAGAAAAGGTAGGAATTTCACCCAAAAACATCATTCTAAAAGAAAATGGTTATGTTGCTAGTTTCGTAAACGGGAAATTAACAGACGACTTTAGCAAAATGCCAAGTGGAGATATCTCTATCGATGGAGATTCTAACGACGATATTGGAGAAATTGTTCTAAGAGATAGAGAAATGTTATCAGAAAACGGAATTTTAATCATATCAACAACTCTAAGCAAAAAAACAAAGAAAATTTTAGCCGGGCCAGAAATTCTAACAAGGGGCTTCATTTATGTAAAAGATAGCACCGAACTAATTAACACCATGAAAGAAATAGTAGAGAAAGTCATCGATGAAAATATTCATGACAATTACGTAGACTATAGTAAAATTAAAACAACAATTCGTGATAATCTAAGCAAATACTTAAGCGAACAAACAGGAAACAAACCAATGATCATCAGTGTACTTCAAGAAATTTAAAACAAAAAAATTAGTAAATTTGAATGAATTTAATTAATTTATTCAAAAATATAAAAATACTTATCTTTTCTTACTGTGGATAAGTATTTTCTTCTTTTTCATGCATGTTAAAAACATTCACAAGTCACTTATATGTGAATTCATAAAAAATGTTGATTTGTTTAAAAAACTTCACTCGATTTTACTACAAAAAAATCAAAATAGTTGCAATTAAAAATATATATGTTATAATGAATAAGACATTTGCAAAAAACAATTCAGTTTTTAAAGACTAGAGCGTTTCAAAAAAACGTTCTTTTGGCGTAGTAAGGAGGTTAGATAAATGCCAATTAGTAAATTTGAACGTATCGAAGAAGAAAAAAAACTAGAAGATACATTAAGTATTATTAGAAAGAAAATTTCTACACTAGGAAGTGAATTGTTTGAAGCTGAAGAAAAAGCACTAGAATTCAAAAAATTTCTATGGGATTCTCATACAGAAATAGATCCTACAGAAATGCGTACCATGATGTCTGATAACGACGTAGAAGTATCCATCATGATGAATCGGGGAGAGTATTTACAAAAATTATTTAGAATTCAAAATAAGCCTTACTTTGGAAGCATCATTTGGAAAAGTGATGACATCAATACCAAAGAAACCATTTATATTGGAATTACTCACGTAGAAGAAAATTTAAATAATTATGTCCACGATTGGCGAAGCCCTATTTGCAGTATGTTTTATGATTATGAAACAGGTATTGCATCCTATGAAGCTCCTGAAGGAACTATCAACGGAATGATTGAAAGAAAAAGACAATATACCATCGAAAGTGGGAAGTTAATACATATCTTTGACAACAAACTCAATATCGATGATAAACTGTTACAAGAAGTTCTAGCAACCGAATCATCAGATAAAATGAAAAATATCGTAAATACCATTCAAAAAGAACAAAACGAAGTAATCAGAAATATAAAAGATAAAAACTTAATTGTAGAAGGAATAGCTGGTTCCGGAAAAAAATCAGTAGCACTACATAGAATAGCATTTCTATTATATAAAATCACTGATTTAACCTCAAACGACATTTTAATTTTTTCACCAAATCAAGTTTTCTCAGAATATATATCCAATGTATTACCAGAATTAGGAGAAAAAAACACCTTACAAACAACCTATCACGATTACCTAAAAAATTATTTAAAAGAATTCAAAGAAGTAGAAACTTTTACGAATTTTATAGAAAACTATTACCAAAACAAGTCAACCAACTATAGTTTAATCAAATACAAACAAAGTGATAATATTACTAATGACATAGATAATTATATTAAAGACCTCGTATCCAATAGTCATTTTAAAGAAGATTTAATAACAAAAGATCTGGTCATAACAAAAGAAGAATTAAACAACCTATTAAAAAACCGCTACAACCATTTCCCAATCTTTAAAAGAATAGATGTTATAGCAGAAAAATTATGTGACAGATACTACAATGGAAAATTAACAAAAAAGAAAACCTTAATCAAACTACTATATGAAAAGTTAAATATCAAAAAAGATTACATCACTATCTATAACAATTTTTTTGAAAGTAAGTTTTCTAAAATCAAAACAAAAATATCCCTAAATAAAAAGAAAATAAATTATGAAGATGCTACGATATTTATTTATATAAAATTTCTACTTGACGAAATAGATTATAATACTAATATTAGACAAATTGTCATAGACGAAGCTCAAGATTATACAAAAACTCAATACTTAATATTAACTAAAATATTCAAAAATGTAAGTTATACAATTTTAGGAGATGTAAACCAAACTATCAATCCATATTATAAATATAACAGTCTAAATATATTAACAAAAATATTACCAAGTTCTAAATATCTACAATTATTAAAAACATATCGTTCCAGTCCAGAAATCATAGAATATACCAATAAGATATTAAACTTAAGTCACGTAAGTGCTATAAGAAGAGATAATAAATTACCAGTCATAGAAAGAAATCATCTAAAAAACATCAAACCTATCTTATCAGATGATTTAAAAAATTTAAATCGACAATATCAATCAGTTGCTATTATTACCAAAACAGAAGAAGAAACTGAAAAACTATACAATCAATTAAAAGATAATTTTAATATTATAAAAATAGATTTTGAAACTGAAAAATTTAACCGTAAATTAGTAATTTTACCTTCATATATAGCCAAAGGATTAGAATTTGATGCCGTAATAGTCTACACAGATGAAACCAACCCATATATAGAAGAGGAAAAATATCTATTCTATGTAGCCTGTACAAGATGCCAACATCAACTAATTGTTTATAATAATAAAGAAATTATTCATGGCTATGATTGTTCAAATTTATTACTTAAATATAATAAATAACACCACCAACCAAACTAAAAAATAAATGTTATCAAAAAGTTAATATGTAAACAGTTAAGTAAAAACTATACCACTTAACTGTTTTTTTGGTATAATTACATTCATACGGAAGTAAATGGTGAATAAAATGAAGTTAAGTGAAGTAGATAGAAATAAATTAGCCCCAATGATGAGGCACTATGTAGAATTAAAAGACAAATATCCAGATGTCATATTACTCTATAGACTAGGGGACTTTTATGAAATGTTCTTTGAAGATGCTGAAGTAGTATCTCATGAACTAGAATTAACCCTAACAGGTAGAAATGCTGGATTAGAAGAGCGAGTTCCTATGTGTGGTGTTCCTCATCATGCAGTAGACATATACGTTGATAAACTAATTAAAAAAGGTTTCAAAGTAGCAATCTGTGAACAACTAGAAGATCCAAAATCTACAAAAGGTATTGTGAAAAGAGATGTTACAGAAGTAATCTCATCAGGTACTATTATCAATTCAAATAGTTTAGATGAAAAAGTAAATAATTACATAGGAAGTATCTATGATTATGAATATTGCTACGCCATCGTTTATACAGATATTACAACAGGAGAATTATATTCAGAGATTATTATTCATGATACAAATAAATTAATTAATGAAATATTGTCTTTCGGATTATCTGAAGTAATAGCAAACTCTATCATTAGTCCAACAGTAATTAAATTATTAAAAAATCAATATAAATTAACTGTAACAGTAACCGATCAAGTATTAGATAATGACAACTATAGTTTTTGCTACAGAAATGTATCTGATTTAAGATATGTGACCGCTATTAAACACCTATTACATTATTTAGCAGTAGAACAAAAAAGAACATTAGGACACTTACAAAAAGTAATCATAAATGAAGATGATAATTTCTTAAAAATGGATATTCATACAAAAAGAAATCTAGAACTTACAGAAAATATAAGACTAAAAGATAGAAATTATTCTCTTTTATGGCTTTTAGATAATACTAAAACCGCTATGGGAAGTCGTAAATTAAGACAATGGATAGAAACACCATTAAAAGAGAAAAGATTAATTGAAAAAAGATATAATATCGTAAGTAAATTAATGGAAGAATTTATTTTAACAGAAGACTTAAGAAGAAACCTTTATGAAGTATACGATTTAGAAAGATTAAGTGGAAGAGTAGCACTAGGTAATGCCAACGGAAGAGATCTTATTCAATTAAAACAATCATTAAAAGTATTACCTATCATAAAAGATATGTTAGAAACAATTCACTTCTATCAAGAATTAGACTCATTAGAAACTCTATATCAATTATTAGATGAATCTTTATATGAAGAACCACCAATTAGTCTAAAAGAAGGATATCTAATTAAAGAAAGCTATTCTAAAGAATTAGACGAATTAAAAGACTTAAGAAGTGGTGGAAAAGATTTTATTAGTAAATTTGAATTAGAAGAAAAAGAAAGAACTGGAATTAAAAACTTAAAAGTAGGATTTAATAAAGTATTTGGTTACTACATAGAAGTATCCAAAGGAAATCTAAATCTAGTAACAGACGATATGGGATACATAAGAAAACAAACATTAGCAAACTGTGAAAGATTTATAACACCACTTTTAAAAGAAAAAGAAGATTTAATTTTAAGTGCAGAAGAAAAAATAATTAATTTAGAATATGATTTATTTAATGAAATAAGAGACAAAGTAAAGAAATACATATCTAAATTACAAAAAGCCGCCAAAACAATTAGTGAAATAGATGTATTACAAAGTTTTGCTTTAGTAAGTGAAAAATATAATTATGTAAGACCTACCATTACATTAGATCATAGCTTAAAACTAATAGATTCTAGACATCCTGTAGTTGAAAGAGTAATCAAAGATGAATATGTACCTAATGATATTATCATGGATAACGGAGTATATACCTTACTAATTACAGGACCAAATATGGCTGGTAAAAGTACTTATATGCGACAATTAGCAATCATAGTAATCATGGCCCAAATAGGATGCTTCGTACCCGCAAAAGAAGCAAAAATTCCTGTATTTGACCAAATTTTTACAAGAATTGGAGCAAGTGATGATCTAGTCAGTGGTGAATCTACCTTCATGGTAGAAATGATGGAGGCAACAAACGCAATAAATAATGCCACAAAAAACAGTTTAATTCTTTTCGATGAACTGGGTAGGGGAACCGCAACATATGACGGTATGAGTCTAGCACAATCCATTCTAGAGTATACCCATGATAGAATAGGGTGTAAAACACTATTTTCCACCCATTATCACGAATTAACCAGTTTAGAAAAGAACTTAAAACACCTAAAAAACAAACATGTATCTGCAACTGAAGATGGAGAAAAATTAGTATTTTTACACAAAGTAAAAGATGGAAGTGTTGATAAAAGTTATGGAATTAACGTTGCCAAATTAGCCGGATTACCATCGGAAGTAATAACAAGAGCATCAGAAGTATTATCTACTTATGAAAATAACGAAATTAATAAAAAGGAGATATCTGTTCAAACAAGCTTACCACTAGAATTAATGAGCAAAAAAAGTGAAGTGGAGGAAATACTAAAAAATACAAATGTACTAGAATTAAGTCCATTAAAAGCTTTAAATTTATTATATGAACTAAAAGAAAAATTAAAATAATTATTAAATATTATAAAAAAACATCTGGTAAACAAAATTGAAATCAGATGTTTTTTCATACATCAAACTTAATAATAATATATTAATAACACAAAATAAAAGTAATTAAGTAATTAAATAAATATAAAAAGAGAGTATAACTGTTTCAAAATTTGTTTTCAAATTATAGAAGTTTACATAATATAGATTATAGGAACTACTGGATTAATATATTTTATGCAACAAAATAATATTATTTATTAATACAAATAATAATTTATTTATCATCTTCTCTATAATTAAATTTTAAATAAATTCTATAATAGCCGGTGAAATTAAGTGAAATATTCTTATTAATTTTAAATCGAAATTACAAAAGATGAACAATTATCCACTTCAAATTAAAATCTCAATCAAATATCAAAATATGAACTGAACAATTAATTACTCATCTTAAATCAAGAAGATAAATAAATAGATAATTTAAAAAAAATATCTATAATATAAAATTAAATTTGGAATCATAAAAGATATATAATTATTCACTTTGAATTAAATTTCAACCAAATATAACATATGAATAATTATTTATCATAAATGAATTTCATTAAAATCAGTTACACAATAATTTAATTAAACATTCAACGATATAGTCTATATAGTTAGTTATATTATTTTTAAATAAAAAGATAAAAATATAAGAGGGGAGTTAAATTACCTAACTACTCCTCCCCCACTTTATAAACTATCATTTTCGAAATATTTAATTTAAAAATTAATTTATCTTTCTAGACTGAATTTCAGCAATTTTATCAAATACTTCACTAGCATTTTTCTCATTGATTTCAGTATATCCTAGCTCTCTTAATGCCAATACTTTAGCCGTATTTAATTCTTGAGTTCTACTTAATTTTTCCTCGTTTTTTCGATCTAAATCAGCTTCCCATCTTCTATGTGATTCAGCTAATTTACTTTTAGAAGCACCACCATTAGTATATAAAGTCATTGCCGAATACATAATACTTTCAAAAATATATTGATGTTCTTCATTAAAATCATAAACATTAGGTTTAACATAACCACCACTTTTAGCAACATATCCTAATATATAATTTAATTCCTTCATAGATGAAATAGACTGTGTGAAATGATAAAGGTACCTCAAAGAAGTAAGACCATTTCCCAATTCATTATCACTTAGTAATTCTTTCAATAAAAATACAAAATCATTAATTAATGCCTGTTCT
>CACXEZ010000040.1 GCA_902766815.1 uncultured Erysipelotrichaceae bacterium
CCTTTCTTACTAGGTTTCTTTTTTTATTCTATCTTCCCAAGATCCTCTGTGTATAATTCTTTTTGCTTTAATTTTACCTTGTTTTATTTGCTCTATGCATTCTTTTTTTGCTAAACTTGTTACTTTTTCAAATTCAGATTCATCGGTTAAATAGATAGCTTGATTGGTGGCGATTAAGCCTGTAGATACATTTTCAAATAATTTATCTAATATTACTGTACCATCCTTTAAACATAGACCTAGATAACCCTCAAAGGAATCTACCCCTATTTTTATTTTAACAATATCTAATTTGTTATAGTATTCTAATTTTCTTTTTAATAATTGTTTCTTTTCTTCTTCACTTTTACTTGATGTTCCTAACTTATAAAATTTAGATAATATTTCACGATGTGTTACTTCTTTTGATTCAAGAAAAGTATGAGTTATTTTTTCAACTGGATATAATTCTTTCGTTTTTATCACTTTTTTCTTTGCTATATTTTTTAATTCTAGATTAGATAAAAGTCGTATATTTCTTTGATAGAAAACACTTTATAATTACCTAGTCCAAATTGATGACTATTATATACTTTAATTTGATAATCTTGTTGTAAGAGAGTGGCATTTTGAATAAGATATTCTTTTAAATATTTAATGGCCTCTAGTTGATATTTTTCTTTATTTGATAAAGTCATAATTTGAGAAGCAATAATTAGTTTTAGCTTGTCTTCATCAATTATACTTAGGAATTTTTCACATGAAGTTAAATCTTTAAAGTTATCTTTCGAAATTCTTCTCAAGTAATTAATATTATCTATTTCTCTTGTTATAAATCTTTTTATTACCGCTTTTGGAACTTTTTTATCATCAGGTATTCCATATAGTTTTCTAAAAGAAGTATCACTTTGGAGATATTCCTCATACAGTTTTGGATACAACTCTTTTAATTTGTTTTTATTTTTGATTTCTTTTAAGGATAGTAACACAGTTTTTAATTCATTTTGTAAATTTTTACTATTGGATAAATTATATCTAGATAATATGTAATTTAGATGATTATCTATTTTAAAAAATATTCCTTCATTTGTTATTGTTAGACTACTTAATGGTATTTGTCTTTCATTGATATTAAAACGTAACAATAATATTTTTAATTCTGGTTTTATCATGGAAAAGGAATTAGGAAAATCGATCTTCATACAGTAACTTTCAATTAGTTCTTTTTTTATGTTTATTTTTTTATAGTTCAGTAGTATGTTAGAAAAATCAAAATTATTCATGATTGCCCCCTCTTTTATGCTTTTTATCTTAACATACCTGTTAAGATAATTCAAGATAAAACTTTTATCGCACAAGAAAAATACCAACTTTTTGTTGATATAGTTTTATAATGTTACAGAGGTTCCTATTCCAATTGGAATTCCTAAAATATAAAATATAATGGTAATAGTAAACCAAAGAATAGTAAATGCTAATGTATATGGAGTCATTAGAGATATGGCTTTAGAAATTGTTACTGTATCATTTTTTCTTTTATTATAAATCTGTAAAAAACCAATTAAAATTACGAAATAGGTAAATAGTGGAGTGATTCCTTTTACAGAGCTATCAGCTGCTCTAAATACTGCTTGTGCAAATTCTGGAGTTAGAGAGCTCTGCATAAACATCGGGATAATAATTGGAGATATGATTGCCCATTTTGTAGATGCTACTGGTACAAGTAATGTAGAAACTAAAGTTAGAAGGAATGTTATGATTACTAAAATTATTCCTGTTAGTTGAAGATTACTAATCCAACTTGTTAATGTTGATACAATAAAGATACCTATATTTGTTTGTTTAAATATTAGACAAAATTGAGCTGCAAAGAAGATCAGTACAAGTAAAGATGATAAATCTTTTAGATAATAATTCATTCCATCTACAAAGTCACGATTATTAGTTATTGTTTTTACTCTTAATCCGTATACTAGTCCTGCTAACATTAAAAGAAAACTAAAAATAAATACTGATCCTTGATAAAAGTAAGAATTATTACCGAATAATTGATCTATATAGTTTGAATCTTTTAAATATAATAGTAATCCCGAAAATGGTAATCCAGGAATAATGCAATAGATAATTGGAATTAAGATTGCTACTACTGCTATTACAGCAATAATTAGACCTTTAATTTCTTTTGTGGTTGGAACTCTTTTTATTTCAGCTAGTTCTTCTTCTTCAAAAGTATATTTTCCTAATTTTGGAATAATTATTTTTTCTGTTACTAGAGCACCAATATAGGCAATTAAGAGAGTACTTACTATCATAAAGATTAAATTTCCATTAGTATTTACTTTATATGTTGCATCTAATATTTTTGTAGAAGCTTTAGTAAATGGAAGTAAACTACTATCTAGGGAATTTGCTACAATATTAGCACCACTTCCAAAAGTTATTCCGGCAAAGGCTGCACAAATTCCAGCAGAAGGATGCCTTCCTAGGTCTGTAAATAGTATTGCCGCCATTGGTATTAAGATAACATAGCCTACATCATAGAACATTGAAAATATTACCCCTAATAATACTATAATGAAGGTTAAAATTTTTCTTGGTATAAATTTTGCAATATATTTGTTTAGGGTGTTTAAGAAACCTGATTTATAGGCAACACCTATTCCCATTAGACCTAATATTAATGTTCCTAAGGGAGCAAAATTGATAAAATTAGATAATAAATTACTAATTAAATATTGAATACCAGTTCTATTAAATAAATTGTTGATATGAATTACTTGTGCTTCTAAATCTCCTGTTACTGTATTTACTGTATAATAATTAGATTCTAAATTTAATATTCCACCAACACTACTAATTACCATAACAACAATTGTTAGGATAAAGAATACTAGAGCTGGGTGAAGTTTAATTTTCTTTCTCTTCTCTTTCATTCTTGTATCACCTTTTTTATCTTTTTATTAAATTCTATTCTAGGTAACATTACTGTTCTATTGCAAGCTATACATTTTATTTTGATGTCTGCACCAACTCTAGTTATTTCCCATTCATTAGTGCCACATGGGTGAGCTTTTTTCATCATAACAATACTACCCAATTTATAATCTAATGCCATATTATCACCACTAACATTATATCATTTTCTTTTTTCTATGTAAATGAAATTGAAAAAACTTAAAAATTATAATGATATATAGTTTTTAAGTTTCTAATTTATATTTATATTTTTAAATTATTTTTCTATACTTTCACTTTCATATAAGTCTTTATATGATTCACATGTTCTTAATAATTCTTTATGTGTTCCTTCTGCTATTATTTTGCCATTTTCTAAATAAAGAATCCTATCACAATTGATAATAGTTGATAGTCTATGGGCAATAATTAGTATTGTATATTCATTCTTCATATTATCTATTGCTTCTTGTATTTTAGTTTGTGTTTCATTATCTAGTGCTGACGTTGCTTCATCAAATAGTATTATTTCTGTTTTTTGAACTAAGGCTCTAGCAATGGCAAGTCTTTGTTTTTGTCCTCCTGATAAATTTACTCCACCTTCACCAATAATTGTATCATATTTATCTGGTAGTTCATTGATAAAATCATCTAAGCAAGCTATTTTACAAGCATCAATCATCTCTTTGTTGGTTAAATTACTTTTTACTAATCTTAAGTTATCTCTGATACTCATATTGAAAATATAAGGATTTTGACTGATGATAGTAATATTACCTCTAATAGAATCCTTGTCCAATTCTTTGATATCTACTCCATCAATGGTAATTGTTCCACTACTTACATCATACATTTTGCATAGTAAATTAAAGATGGTAGTTTTACCGGCTCCACTTTTTCCTACAAAGGCTACTGTTTCGTTAGCGTTTATTTTAAAACTTAGATTTTTTAATATCTCTTTTTTATCATATTTAAAGGATACATTTTTAAATTCGAAATCTCCTTTTACAGTATTTAAGTGAGTATTACCAAATTTTTCCTTACTAAATTTATTATCATCCATTATATCAAAGACTCTTTCAGATGATAGGTTAAAATCTTTTATGTATTCCATTAAATAACCTAAAGAATAAATAGCTCCCTCTACATTATAAACATAATTATATAGTACTAAGGCCATAGCAGGCACTAAAATATTTTTCTTCATCAATATTACTAATAATAATATTAATAAAAGTCTGAATAAATCTGATGCTTGCCAAATAACAAGGTGATATTTCCATGAATTTATTTGCATACTCATCTTTTTATGATTATAGTCATCTATTTTACCATTTAATTCTTTTAAGAAATCATCTTCACTGTTAAGCATTTTAATATCTCTAGCACCTCTTACAAGTTCTCCTATAAAGCCACTTACTTTTTCTCCTGCTTTTCTTGAAATTTTGTCTTCTTCATTCCTTTTAATTGTTCTTTTTTTCTCTAATAGGTATGAGATTATTAAAGTAATAAGTACATAAATAAATATAATTTTATTTACAATTAGTATTGCTATTAAAATACCAAAATATTTGATAATATCAGATACTAAATTTAGAATAGAATCAAATACTTCTGCTATTCTTCCTGTATCATTAGTAAGTCTTTGTATGAATAGGCCGCTTCCTTTTTCATCTAAACAAGTATTTTCTAATTTTAATACATTTTTTCCTAAATCTGTTACAATTCCATATTGAGTATTTCTATACATTTTAATTGAATTTGTTCTGGCTAAATATCTAGATAGTTCTTGTATAAATTCTACTATGAATATCGTTAACGCTACTACTATTATTCTTGTATAATTATTACTAGTGAGTTCTATAATTATTTTAGCACTTAATATAGGAGCAATAATGCTTAAAGCTATATTAACAATATTAGATAATATTAATATGGACATATATTTTTTTTGTCCTTTAGCATAAATCCATGCATGTTTTATATTTTTTAAAAATTCTTTCATTATTTATACCACCACAATTCTTAATACTTCTTTTACTTTATCGTTTACTTTTAGTATGCTCTGCATATATTGAATCAACTAATTATATTTATTATTCTTTTACTAATACATAAAAATCATTAATCATTCTACCATATACATAATCTCCTGTTTTCCATCCTATAATTAAATAAGTAGTATTATTTATTTTTTGATATTCATATTTAGATAATGTATCTGGTAAGCAAAAATTAATTATATAATCTTTTGTATACTTAGCGCTTTTAACTTTATCATTATTTTTATAATTGATATATACTTCTCCATCTGGAGAAAAGCTTACTTTTTGTAATGGTAAGCATTCATTACTAAATTGTATTTTATTTGGATTAAAGCTTTTTGGATTTGCTATAAAATCAATTGTATGCCAAAAACCAACTAAATCTTTATCTTCTATAAAAGGAATATTGATATCATCTTTTATCATTATTTCTTCTTCCGTATATTCTTTACTGTCTATTTTTTCATAGGTGGCAATTTTATGCATATTTTCATCTAAATCATCTTTTATAGTTACATACATTCTATTACTTATTATTTCATAATTACAAGCTTTTCCACCAATATAAATAATATTTTTGGTCCAAGATATAACCCAATACTCTTTTCCTTCTGGCATTAAATATAATTCTCTTATTGCATAATCATCTTCTATAAAACTATTTTGCTTTGCTTCTTCTATATTTTTAGCTATTCCTAATAGATTCCATTTCCCAATTGCCATTTCATCATTCATAAATTTTTTCATTTTTAAAACCTCTGTCCCCTTAAAGGATAATTCTTTTAAAGTTTGAATTTGTTCCTTTATATTTAAAATTTTGTTCTCATAATCTTCTATTTTATTTTTTATCTCTGATTCATTAAAATATTTAATTTCTTCTAATGAGAACCCTAATTCTTTTAATGCAAGAATTTCTTCCATTCTTTTAGCGTTTTCTTCATTAAAATATCTATATCCTGAATAAACATCTACATATGCAGGAATTATTAATCCAATACTTTCATAGTATCTTACTGTTTTTATTGATATATTAAATATCTTTGCAAAATCCCCTATTTTTATCATTTTAGTACTTTCATTCAACATATTTCTTTCTCCTATAAAAAGTTTTATTGTCTTTGTTATATTGTATCATATTTTTTAGAGCACATTAGTAATAAAAGCAAGAATTAACATAAATATTAAAACAACTATGTAAAATGAAATCGGTTTGTCATCATCACAAAAATTATCTCCTTCTTCAAATATTTTGTTGCAAATATAGTTGCTTCTTACATAAGAAGTTTCATAATTTTCACAATTACTATTTGAACCATTGACATAGCATTCTTTCTTAGTACAATAATAGCAGCAACCGCAAACGGTACCATTTTTTTATTTTCCTCGTTTAAATATTTACAACTTGAACAACTCATATTATCTTCCCCTGTTCGTGATAACCATATCACTACAGTTAAGGAGAGAGTCAATACATTATTTAAAAAAATTTATAATTTAAAAACTATAAAGGGTTTGGTTCTTTATAGTTTATTTTTTTCTATTTTTAGTTTATATCCTATGGCATCTAGTATTTTTATGGTTGTAGATAGGGATGCTGAATGAATATTTTTTTCAAATCTAGTAATGTTTGGTTGACTGATGCCGGTTAGTTTAGCTAATTCGCTTTGAGTCATTTTATTTTCTATTCTCGCTTTAATGATACTACTGATAAGTTCAAATTCTTGATTTGAAATTTTTTCTTCATCTACTAATTTTTGTGCATTCTTTATCATAAAATCACCTCTTGACTTCATCTTCATCTATTAGCCAGTCCTCTCCTTTATGTGGTTCTGTTTTTAAAAGATTAGGATAATCTTGCTGTCTTAGAACTTCATAAGTAGCAAGTGCTACACAATTGGATAGATTCAGAGCCCTTACATTGGCTGTTGTTGGTATTCTGATGCACCTATCTAGATGATTTTTCAAGATAGACTTCGGTATTCCAGTTGATTCTTTACCAAATATTAGATAAATATTTTTAGAGGTATCAGAATAATCAAAACTGGTATGTGGGATTTTTCCGTATCTTGTAAAAAAATAAAATTCTCCTTCGTTTTGATTTAGAAAGTCATCAAAATCTAAGTAAATTTTATAATCTAATTTATCAATATAATTTACTCCACTTCTTCTTATTGCTTTATCATTTATTTGAAACCCAAGTGGCTCTATTAAATGAAGTTTGGCATTAGTTGCAACACAGGTTCTCATAATATTACCGGTGTTCCCAGGAATTTCTGGTTCATATAATACTATATTAATCACTTTCACCGGCTCCAATTCTATTTAGGTATTTTATTACTTTGGTTGGATTATACTTTGTATCAGCAATGTTATATGTATCTGTTATTTTACCATTTGTATATACTACTAGGTAAGGAAAGTTTTCTTCTATTTGTAATTTGCTTGTTGCGGATGTTCTGTTTTCGTTAGTTAAATCTAGATATAGAATAGCATTTTTTAAATTATTATCCATAATATTATTTTTAAATTTTTCTTCAAATTTATAGATTTCTTTATCTCCTAATATAGAAACGTAGAGAATGGCATCTTTGTTTTCCATAATATAATCGTCTAGCTCATTATAATTAATTACAGTAAGATAATTATTCATGATACTGGTATTTAGTTTTCTATCATTATATGCTTCATACCATGTATAGATGTAAATTAACAGTAATAAACTGCCTAACAAAATAAGAAATAAATATATATAATTCTTTATTGGAACTTCTCTTAATTTATTTTTTTTTGAGCCTCTCATTATTACCATCTCCGTTAAATTTATTTTAGCAGTTTATTTAATATTTGTAAATATTTTATACTAAATATTATGAAAAAGATGTCTATTTATGATATACTATTCGTGGTGATTCCTATGGCAGAAAATTATGATAAAATTTTAGATAAAATTATTCAAAAACACACTAATAATAATGAGGTTCCTACTTTACTTTTACATAGTTGCTGCGCTCCTTGTTCTAGCTACGTTATTGAATATTTATCTCAATACTTTTCCATTACTATTTTGTATTATAATCCAAATATTTCTCCTAAAGAAGAATACTTAAAAAGAAAAAGAGAACAGATTAGATTAATCGAAAGTATGAATGTTCAAAATAAGGTAAATTTCTTAGATTGTGATTATGATAATGACTTATATGAAGATAGAATAAAAGGACTCGAGAATGAGCCTGAACGTGGGAGAAGATGCAGTGTTTGTTTTCGATTGCGTTTAGAGAAAACCGCTATTGTTGCTTTAGAGAATGGGTTTGATTACTTTGGTACCACTTTAACTGTTAGTCCTTATAAAAATGCGGCATTGATTAATTCCATTGGTATAGAATTAGAAGATATCTATCATATATCTTTTTTGAGATCTGACTTTAAGAAAAAGAATGGGTATAAAAGATCTATTGAATTATCTTTAGAATATGGTTTATATAGGCAGAATTATTGTGGCTGTCAATATTCTAAAAGGGATTGACTTTTCTTACTTGGTAAATAGATTTTTCTTATTTAATAATTTTACTATATTGTAGAGATTGTTCTGTTTTTTGGTCCAATCTTTTTCTATTTCTTTTTTTAGGGATTCTTTTATTTCTATTTCGTCATTACATTCTTCTTTGAAATATTCATAGTATAAATATTTTAGGGTAGAAAGATCTGTTATGGTACTTACATAATTTGATAGAATATCTTTTTTTTCTATCTCTAATCTTAATTTTCCTTTAGAGGTTATTTCTGTATTTTCTAAATAGTTGATTTTTGTTATTTTGATATTTTTACTGAAATCATTTACTTCATCTTCTTCTTCAAAAATCAAACTACTTCTTTTTAATAAGTTCCCTTCATTATCAAACAACAGTCCAATAGATAGGATAGTATTAGATACTAAGCACATATTTTTTTTGTGCTTTTTATTATCTTCCTTTATTTTATTTAGGAAAATATCATCTATTTTTACTTTGTTATTCTTTAAGATTAACATATCTTTATCGGATACTCGATAGACAGGAATTTTATTAATATTATTAATTTTATCTGTTCTATCCCATTCAAAGAACTCATAATAATGTTCATGAAAATTTAATACTATGTCATAAATGTAATTCATCTTTTTTATCTCCTTTTATTATTAGTGATAGTAACACTATGATAAAACCTATAACTGCATAGTAACATTCTATTCTTCTAGTTATAAAATTAGCATAAAAAGAGAAATTATACCCTATTGTTAGTAAATTTAAGTAAAGAATCATAAAAGATAGACCTAATACCATTAAAGCAAAGCCAACTAAGAAGAAAAATACACGTGTCATAAGTCCTCCTAATTAATTTTATTCTGCTTTTCTATATTATGACTTATTTTATTCTAAATATTCTTTATCTTTTATGTCTACGCTATTGATAGATTCAAATCGTTTGGTGATTTTGTCTGTTGTAATATTAATATTTTCAATATCTTTATTTACAGTTTCAATGCTTTTGGATAGTTTATTCCAACGTTCTTTATACCTTGTGAATTCTATTCCTAACTTATTTAGTTCTTCATGAATAATAGAAGAATATTTATCTCGCTCCATATTTTTTAATAATACCTGTATTACAGTTAAGGTAGACATTAATGTTGTTGGAGATGTCAACCATACTCTTTTTTTGTTAGCATATTCAATTAATTCGGTGTGATAGGCATTAATTTCTGCAAATATGGCTTCGGCTGGTAGAAACATGATTGCTTGTGTGCTAGTTACTCCTGGTATGATATATTTACTACTTATAGCATCAATATGTTTTTTTACATCCATCTTAAATAATTTTTCTGCTTTTTCTCTTTCCATTTTACTTTGAGTTCTGTCTGTCATGATGCGGTAGTTTTCTAATGGGAATTTAGAATCGATGGCAATGGTACCTAATGGTTTGGGGGCAAATAAAACTGCATCTACAATAGTATTATTAGAAAATGGATATTGTAATCTGTAAATTCGATTATTATTCTCACCAAATATATTTGTTAGAATATGATTCAAATTTACTTCTCCAAAGATTCCTCTTGTTTTTTTATCAGTTAAGACACTTTGTAAGGAAACAATATCTGTAGATAAACTGTCTATTTTCTTTTGAGCTTCATCAATTTTAGAAAGACGTTCTAAGATACTTGTAAACGTTCTATTTGTTTTTGAAAAATTTTCATCTAATCTTTCATTTACTTTTTCATTCATGACTGTTAGTCTATATTCCATCATTTCATTTAAATGATCAAAATTTTCATTCATATTTTTTAACATATCCACTTTAAAGTTGGATAATTCTTTTACTGTGTTGGTTTCTATTTTTCCAATTTTTTCTGTGATATTTGCTTCGTTTACTTTCTTGATCATTACTATTATTAATAATAATATGATGATACCTAGACATGCTAATATAATATAGTCTATCATTTTACACCTCTTATTCTTCTTTATCTTTCTATGTTCATTATAATATTATTTTTGGAATAGTGTCAATTGTCTAGTAATATTATTTTTTATTCAATTTTAATATTCTATTATTTTTTTCTTCGACTGTTGCTATTGAATTCGTGTTGTAATATATTACTGGTATATAATTTCCTTCTTTTATCATTTCTAAGTATGAACTATATGGATTAGATTCTTTTAAGGTATTAAATAATTCAAGATAATATTTAAAAATTACTTTGTTTACTTCATTATTTCGAGATAAAAAATACTGTTTACATTTATTTTCTAAGTCATCTAATTCTTGTTCTGATATTTTTATGTTATTAGCATTTTTCTCTAATATTTGATCTATATCTTTCATAAAAGCTTTGGCATCTATGCTAGGATCTAACTCTAGTAACTTATTATAAATTAAGTTCATATTTCCAGTTGTGTATGTTTCTAGAACAGTATTTGCTGTTACTAACTCATTTAATATTTTTATTGCTAAAACTTCATATGGATAGCAGAATAATTCCATGTCATAATCTTGAGAGAAATATTCGTTTGTTAATTGTTCTGTTAATCCTTCTTTTAGAAATCTTGGACAGTACCTATTTTCGTCACTTATTAGTAGACAATGGATTAATTCGTGTTCTAATACATCAACATAAGTATTGTCGTAAATGTATATTTCATTTTTATAACAATCTAGAATATCTTTATATACATACCTTCCTACTACATTATTTTTTATATAAAATGGTCTTTCCATATTTGTAATGTTTACATTTAATAAGGAGTGATATGCATTTTCTTTATTTATGTATGGATCATCTTCTATTATATTTATTATTTCTGTGCTAATTAATTGTTTTTCATCTTCTGTTAAATATTTATTTTCTATAATAGCATTTAATAAAAAATACTCATCAAAATCTTCATCATTCAGTATTATATTTAAGTTTTTTTCTATTTTTGATTGTATTTGTTTTATTTCCTCTTGTGATATTTTTAAAGTATTTTCTTGATAAATATTATTTACTTTATTATCTATCATTTGTTTTAACTCTCTTATTTTTATAATTCCTAATATTGAAAGGAAACAGCCTAAAGTAAAATATAATTTCTTTTGTTTGTTTAATAATTTTTTTCTTTGTCTTTTTTCTTTTCTTTTTTTTATTATTTTTTGATATTCTTGATTCGTTATTTCTATCTCTTCTATTAATTTGGTTAACTCTTCTATGTTCATATTTATTTCCTCACTGGTTCTTTGTCAAAAAATGTTTTTTTATTGTACTAAAATTTTCTTTTTATATCAAGGGGTACTTTAAAAAGAAAAGAACTTTTTTAAGTTCAAAATTTCTTAGATATTGTTAATATTGATTTTGGTATCTTTATTTATCATACCAACAAGTTTTTTCATTTTATCTTTTGATATGGCAATACATCCTGCAGTGTAATCTTTATTTTTACAATGGATGAAGATAGCACTTCCTTTCCCTGGAATATTATTAGGATTTGTCTTGATTTCTATTGCATATTCATAAGGTATGGCATTAGCTTGTAGATCTTCTGCTGAAATCCAGTCTTTTTTTGTTTTGCTGATATCTACTAATTGATTATAATATTTAGAGTTAATATCATCTATCCAATATAGGTTCTGATTGATTTCTACATAATCTAACTCATGTCTTAATTTTATTTCGCTTTTGGGATGAGTGCCAAAGATAAGACCTAATCCAAATTCTCCTATAGGGGTTTTTAAATCTCCTTCTTGTTTATTGTTGGTTAAACCATTTTTCCCAATATAACAGATTTCTTTAAAATCTTTATAAGTTAGATAATAATTATTATTTTCTCTTGTTACGTAAATTGTATTTTTCATAAATCTGTACCTTTCTTTATATTATATGTTAATTGGTTAAATTTTTGCTTTCAATTCTATTTTTTATTTCTTTTTTTGTAATGCTTGCATAAGTGTTGTAATTTACATTCTTTGCAATTTGGATTTAGTGCTTTGCATTGATAACGGCCAAAGAAAATGAATTGGTGATGTGTCTTTATCCACAACTCACGTGGGATTTTATGCATTAGACGTTTTTCTACTTCTGTGACGGAATCATTTTCTTTGGCTAGGTTTAATCTTTTACTTACTCTTTCGACATGGGTGTCTACTGCAATAGTGGGTACATGATAGTATTCGGCTAGAAAAACATTAATTGTTTTTCTACCTACTCCATTTAATGTTTCTAAATACTTTCTGTCATTTGGTACTATACCATTTTGTTCTTCTAATAAATGAATTGCTATTGATTTAAGAAACAAACTTTTCTTTTTAAATGTTCCTATTTCTCTTATTATATTTTCAATATCTTCTGTAGGAGCTTCACTTATGGCCTTTAAATCTTTATATTTTTCAAATAATACTTTGGTTACTTTATTTACTTTTTTATCAGTGGTTTGAGCGCTTAAAACGATGGCCATTAATAATTCATAATCTTTATGATAATTTAGTTCACAATGAGCATCAGGATATAAAGTGCTCAAATAAGATAAGATTTCCTTTATTTTGTCATTCATTAAATTCATCCTCCAACCAATTATAATCATAGATTGGCTCTATTGGTTTTATGTTTTTTCGATAATTTTTCTTATCTTTCATAATGTCATTTTTATTTTTTATTCCTTTATTCTTCCAATTAAATAGGATTCTATCAATATATTTTAAGCTCCTTACATCTTGATAAATGGCTTCTTTTAAAGCTTCTTTTATTAATTCTTCTTTGTATCCATCATGAATCCATTCTTTAATAATTTCTACTTCCATTGGAGATATAGTTCTACCTAATTCTTGTTCAAATAAAGTAAAGATATCATTTTCTTTTGTATCATCTGCATTTTCATCATCTAATAATAAATTAAATAATTTTAAATATAAGAAATCTAGATAAATATATTCTTGTTTCTTACCCGAATTATTATTTTCTACTTTAATATTTATCATATTTTTTTCGGATAAGTCATTTAGTATTTGCATTGCTTTATATTTATCCATTCCAATTTCTTCAATAAATATACTTGGATTATATGGAACTTTATCTCCTATATTTATAAGACAGATTAACAAAACTAATTCTTCTTCGGTGATGTTTATTTTTTTATAGTTTCTTAATAATATTCTGGGAATGACAACTGGTTTTTCTCTTAAGATGTTTAGTACTACTTCGTTCATGTTATTTTAACTCCAATGTGGTAGATTTAATCTTTTCTCCTGATAGGGCATCATAATATTTATAAGTTACTTTTTTATTTTTAGTTATGGTCTCTTCATACATTAATTTATTTGTTTTATAGATTAAAGGTAAATTAGAAGATATAACTTTTAAGTTAGATAATTCTTCTTCGGTTACTTCTTTATAATCTTTTGTTAAAACGATCACTTTTGTTTTGGTTTTTATGATATAAAAGTTACCATATTGATTTGAATCAACTATCTTCTCATTCGTATTATAATTCTTAGATATTTCTTTGGTTAAATTTGTAAATTGTTGATTATTGTGATCTATTATATACGAAATATATATAATTACTACTACGAATAATATTACAACGATGCCTAATATTTTTAATATTTTTTTCATAGTTATCATTCCTTTCATGAGATGATTATATAATACTTTTATTATTTTGTTAAGATATTTTAGGGGATGATTGATATTTTTTTACTATGTAATCTTCTAATGTTTTTTTATCATTTTTAAGGGTACCTAATACAATTTGTTTTTCTATATCATTTATAATTTCTTTTACATAAATTCCAGGAGTTGCAGATAATAGTTTGGCTATTTTTTCCCCTGTTATTTGAATTTCACTTCTTTCGTGAATTGGCAGACTGTTATAGATTGCATTTAAAGCAGAAATGCTTTCTTTTTTTATTTGATATACTACTGTAGATATGTATAATCCATATGTATATATATTATATTTATCATGAATGTCTAAAGAAAGTAGTTCTCTTATTTTGTTGATTGCTTTTTTTTCTACTTTGGTGAAGGGATATAAATTATCAACATTTAATTGAGCCCAAATACCAGTTAAGTCAGAACACGCTACAATACTTTCTAAACGAGGTAGCTCTAAATATTTGTGGATTTCTAATTCAATTAAAAGTTTAATTCCCCTTTCTTTGTTTGTGCTTGTAAATATTTTATCTAGTTCTTGTTTTTTTCTTTGATAAGATAATTTTTTTAATAATGGAGCATATTCTTTTAGGTAATGTTTGGTATTATTTTCTATCTCAAAATCTAAGATAGTAGCAAAACGAATCGCTCTTAAAATACGTAAAGAATCTTCTTTTAATCTTTCTTTGGGATTTCCTACTGTTTTAATTAAATGAGCCTCTAGATCAGGAATAGCGTGTAAATAATCAATTATTTCTCCATTTTTATCTATACAAAGTGTGTTGATTGTGAAATCCCTTCTTAATAAATCTTTTTTTATACTTCTTATGTATTTAATTTTTACAGGAAGGCGATTATCTTCATATTTCATTTCTTTTCTAAATGTTGTAATATCAAAGTTGGTATTTTTATAAAGAATATTAATAGAACCATAGTTAGGGCTAGAAGTGTTAGGAAATAATTCCATAATCTGCTTAGGAGTGGCACTCGTACAAATATCAATATCATTGCTTTTTCTATTTAACAATTTATCTCTTACATAGCCACCTACAATATAAGATTCATGATGATTATCATTTAAAATATTTAAAATCGTTAAGGCTTTTTCTTCTATTTTATTCATTTTACACCTTCTGTTTTGATAGTATTTCTTTTTCTCAATTTTAGTTTAACATAAATTTTAAAAAATATGGCTATTATCACAAGAGGTTTACATTTTATTTTTCAAAGTATCTGTCTATTAAAACAAAAGTTCTTCAAATTTGAGGAGCCTAAAAAGAGAGTACCATACAAAGTACAGTACTCAACAATAGACATAGTCATTTTATTCTAAATTGCTCAAAATTCGAAGAACCATATTTAACTAACCTTTTCTTCTTTTAAAACTATATCAAATTCTTTTAGAAAAGTTTCTATATCTTCTTTTGTGGTTAGATGAGAAATACTAATTCTTATTGTATTAGAGGCTAGTGACTCACTTCCTGTTATAGCTAATACAGATTTAGATGGCATATCTCCTAGGGCACAGGCAGTTGTAGTAGATAAATAGATTCCTTTTTCTTCTAATTTGGTAATTACTTTCTTGGTGTTATAACCTATTAGGCTAATGTTTAAAGTATTGGGAATGGAATCATCTGGACTATTGATATGAACATTGTTATTTTGTTTGAAATGTTCTCTTAATGTTGTATTTAATACTTTTAGATAGGTATTTCTTTCTTCTAGAGATTCTATTGCTAGGGTTAGGGCTTTATCCAAAGCTAAAACATTAGCTGTTACAGGAGTTCCACTTCTAAATATTGTGGTACTCTTTCCTCCATGAATTAAAGGAACTAATTTAATATTATTGGTATTTATTAGTGCACCAAATCCATTTAGTCCAAAGAATTTGTGCGGTGCGAAGGTTATAAAATCTACTCCTGTGTAGTCTATTTTTACTTTGCCTACGGCTTGGGTAGCGTCTGTATGAAATACACAATTTGGATAATTTTTTACGATTTTGGCTATTTCTTGGATTGGTTGTACTGTACCTAACTCGCTATCAACAGAACAGGTACTCACTAAAATTGTTTCATCATTGATTGTGTTTTTTAGGTTATCTAGATCTACTGTTCCTTTTTTTGTAAGTGGAATAATACTAATTTCATATCCTAGAGAAGATAGGTAGTTACATGGAGCGACAATGCTAGAATGTTCTACTGCTGAAATAATAATATGTTTCCCTTTATTTTTGTTTCTTTCAGCTATTCCTTTTATTACTAAATTATTGGATTCGCTGGAATCACTGGTATAAATAATACTTTCTTTTTGACAATTAAAGTAACTGGCGATGTGGGTGGATGATCCATCTATTTGTTCTTTAGCTAATTTTCCTAAGTAGTGACTGCTGTTGGGATTGGCTGTATATTTTCTTGTAGCATTGACAAAAGTGTCTAATACCTCTTCTTCAACTGGGGTATTGGCAGCATAATCTAAGTATATCATTTTATTCCTCCTTTTAAAAATTTAACATTAACCAATCTGGTTTAAATAATAGAAGTATACCCATAATTATCATAATAATCGCACTTACAAGAGTACATAACTTATTATATTTATTTGTTATTCCTGTCGCTTCTAGGGTTAGCATAGAAATAGTGAATACTGCCATATCATCTATCATATAGAAGATGATATAAATTAGTAAATAAATGATTCTTACAGCTCCATTTATATGATTGATTGTTAGTATTTCTGTAAATATCATCGGAAATCCTAAGGAACAAGCTAATTCAATTAAGTTAACACTAGCGGCTAAAAGAGCTACTCCGATTAAGGATAGAAGAAAGCTTTTACTATCCATTATTTTTCTTACTCTAGTTACTAATTTCTTTCTTTTTTTGTTATCTACTACAGTACATCCGGCTTCTTCTTTTCTAGTTTTTAGATATTTTCTTAAGTTTAATATTCCGGCAATTAAGATGAATATTGCAATTGCTATTTTTAACCAGCTAATAGTGGCAACACCTAATACTAAATTCATTCCTAACATAGATAAGAAATAAACTAATCCTGATACAAGTAGAAAGGTAAATCCTAAAATCCAACTTTTCTTTTTATCTTTTTGACCTAGGAACATATTAATTAGAAATAGTAATATCCACATAGCACATGGATTAAAACCATCAATAAAACCTAAAATAATCGCTACTATTGGAATGGATACAGTTTTCATATTTATGTTTCCTAATAGGGGAATATTTACTTCGTTTGGATTGGTTTCTAGTTCTGCGTATTCTTTGATTCTGTTTTCTATATTAGAAGCTACTGTTTTAGAAAAACCTACAAAATAATAGTTTCCGATTACAGTAAATGGAACACTATCAGAATTTGACTTCATTTCTATTTTGACTTGATCTAACATTTTTGCGTTGTCTTCATTATGCCATACTTCAAATTCGTAGATATTTATGTAATCTTTATAGTCTTCTTTTATTTGTTCTAACCATTCTTTTTCTTCAGCACAGTGTGGACATTCTGCTCCTTTAAATAGATAAAGATTAATCTTATTCTCTTCTACTTCTGTGTTGGTGATAGGAGCTACTTTATCTTTATATTTATCTGATATTGCATAAGTATTTAGAGGAATTATTAAGATTAGTAAGGTTAG